>JAMCQK010000228.1 GCA_023382135.1 Deinococcus sp. | reverse complement strand
CGACGAGTACAACTTCAACTTGGCATGGCAGAAGGCGGACCCAAACAATAAGCCCTTTACCTCAGCCTGGACCGCCCCTGTGAGCCCGCAACATTGCTGCCACCAGTATTACGGCGGAGACCTCGAGGGCTTGCTTCAAAAAATCCCGTACCTTAAGTCGCTCGGGGTGACCCTGGTCTACTTAAACCCCATTTTCGATTCCGGCTCGGTCCACGGCTACGACACCCACAACTACCTCGAGGTGGCCCCCCGCTTCGGTAACAAAGCGATTCTCAAGAAGGTTCTGGATGAAGCCCACAAGCAGGGCATGCGGGTAATCTTCGACTTTGTTCCCAACCACACCGGCGTGGGTTTTTGGGCCTTCCAGGACATTGTGAAACGGGGCAAACAGTCACCCTACTGGAACTGGTATTTTATCAAGCAGTGGCCCTTCACCCCCGGCGACGCCAAAGGGTACGAAGGCTGGTTTGGCCTGGGCAGTCTTCCCAAGCTGAACACCGGAAACCCTGCGGTCAAAAAATATCTGATTGAAGTTGCTAAGTTGTGGATCCGCTTTGGCTTCGACGGGGTGCGGGTGGACGTGGCGAACGAAATCATCGATGCCCACGGCTTTTTCCAGGAGATGCGGAACGCCATCCGGAGCGTCAAGCCGGACGCTTTCCTGGTGGCGGAAATCTGGCAACGCGACACAAGCTGGCTCCAGGGCAACGAGTTCGACAGCCTGATGAATTACGCCATCGGGCGGGACATCCTTCTCCGCTATGCCAAGTTTGGTTCGCTGGCGCTCTATAACGGCAGGCGGGCACTCGCCGATCTTTCGCGCATCTATGCCAGCTACCCAGAGGCGGTTGCGGCCATGGGCTTCAACCTGATTACCTCGCACGATACCTCGCGCCTGCTCACCGAGGTGGGCGGAGGCGGTCTGCTCGACAAGCCCAGCGATGAAGCCAGAGCCAGAGCGCGGCTGGCGGCGGCCATGCTTTACGCGTTACCCGGTGTTCCCATCACCTTCCAAGGGGACGAGTGCGGCTTCACCGGCCAGAAAGATCCCTATGACCAACACCGCTACCCCATGCAGTGGGACAAGTGTGACGCCGGCACGGTCGAGTTCTACAAGAACCTAGCTATGCTAAGAAAGGAACTAGCCGCGTTAACCAGCCCCGTCTTCGTCCAGGCTGAGGTAAAGGGCTTATTGTTGGCTTTCCTGCGGGGAGAACCGGGAGAGTCTGAAGTGCTGGCCGCTTTTAATAGCGGAGCTGAAATCCAGGCTTTGGCGCTCCCGCCGGGAACCTGGCGCGACCTGAATGAAGGCAGGGCCTACCGCACCGAAGTGAAAATTCCCGGTATCGGCTGGCGTTACTTGCTCAAGACCGAGCGCTAACAAATTATTGTTCTAAGGGAGAAGGGCTTTGTTTTTCTCCCAGCATGCTATTCACATGATCCGGGCGGCCTTCTTCGGCTTGGACGATACTTTGCACGATCGTGACACTACTATCCGAAAGCCTGCAAGCGAACAATATGATGAGATAATCGGCTCTTCCTCGGATATGTCCAGGGACGTTTTTGTCGCCAGCTTCATCCAGTTGGGTTCAAAAGGCTACGTAAGCAAAAAGGCTGTCCACCCGCAGTTGTGTCAAGAACGTGGCATTCCGCTAAACCCAGAGTTTCTTTTTGAAGATTTCTGGCAGCGCTATCACGGTCATGTCGCGCCTTTTCCGTTCTTGCGGGAGATGCCGGGGGCGTTGTAACGGCGGGGTAAGCAGTTGGGTGTTATTACCAACGGCCAAACCTCTTTTCAACTTGCGACGTTGGCTGCCTTGGGTATCGAACAATACTTTGATCCCATCCTGGTCTCGGAAGCCGAAGGTGTCAAAAAGCCCGATTCTCGCATCTTCTAGTGCGCCCTGGATAGGCTGGAGATGCTAGCTTCTGAGCCAATCTATGTGGGTGAGCACCCTGAAAACGACGTGCGGAGAGCTAAGCGAACAGAGCTAAAAGCCGCCTGGCAACGAACAGAAGGTTTTGAGCCTCTGCCGGAAGCGGATGCCGTAATCCAAGACCTTGTTGAGTTGCCTGAATGTACTAACTCGCTGGAGCAAGGCTAGCGGCCCGCTAGCTCGGGCAAGTACAGCTTCCAGGCTGCGGGAAGGTGGGGCAGGTCGGCCACCAGCAGGATGCTGTGTTTGGGCGCGATGGGTCTGTGGGCTAGGCGCATACCGGCTTCTTCCGGGGTACGGTTCTTTTTCTTAAGGTTACAACCGCGGCAGGCGGTCACCAGGTTTTCACACCGTACTGCGCCGCCACGGCTTTTGGGTACCACGTGGTCCACAGTGAGCTCGCCCCCGTGTTTACCGCAGTACTGGCAGGTGTAAGCGTCACGCCTCAACACATTCCTGCGGTTAAGAGCGAGCCGCCCAGGGGGGCGGCGGATAAGTCGTTTAAGGCGGATGATGCTGGGTACGGGGTAAGGTTTGCTGGGGGTTCGGAGGTAGTCGCCGCTATCTTCCACCACCTCGGCGGTGTTGTTCATCACTAGCACCACCGAGCGCTTGACGCTTGCCAGACCCAAGGCCTCGTAGCCGACATTCAAGACCAGGACGCGGGGGAGATCCAGGTTCACGCTCATAGAATACCGTACAGG
>JAMCQK010000079.1:9225-13525 GCA_023382135.1 Deinococcus sp. | reverse complement strand
GGGCGAGGGCGAAAACCAAAAAACCGTGATCCAGGTCTCCGGACGCGCCCTGGATGACACCGGCGTGGACCGGATGGTGCTGCAATACGGAAATAGCTACAGCCCCCTTTCTCTTCCCAAGGGCAAGTCGGTAAGCGTGGCGGGCTATGCCCTTGATGATTTGGGCTTGGAGAGCATTGTTGTCAAGGTGGGAAAGTCCAAGACCGAGGTGCTACCCAGAACCGAGCACGGCGAACGGCTTGCGAGTTTCAGGTTCCGCCTCGAGGCCCCCCGGTCCGGCCAGGTAGAGGTGGTAGTCACTGCCACCGATAAAAGCCGCCAGTCGCGCAGTTACACCCTGCCTTTGGTTTTAGACGCCAGCCCACCCCGGATCGAGGTGGGCTCGGTGGACTACATAAAGCGGGGCGAGGGCGAAAACCAAAAAACCGTGATCCAGGTCTCCGGACGCGCCCTGGATGACACCGGCGTGGACCGGATGGTGCTGCAATACGGAAATAGCTACAGCCCCCTTTCTCTTCCCAAGGGCAAGGAAGTACCTTTTTTTATCGAGCTTCCCAGCAG
This sequence comes from Deinococcus sp., assembly GCA_023382135.1. Taxonomy (GTDB): domain Bacteria; phylum Deinococcota; class Deinococci; order Deinococcales; family Thermaceae; genus JAMCQK01. Next base: position 12,964 of record JAMCQK010000079.1, on the reverse strand, counting down.
CAGGGCGCTGATGATTGTGGTCGACGCGGCGGGTAACCGCTCCAGCCGCTGGCTGCCTAAATAGCTAACTAAGTTTCTACGCCCTGCCCCCAAAAGTTTGTACCAGCAGGTAAAGGTTCAGTCCAATTATCATCAGCGCAATAGCCCAGCCCAGCGCGGTAATGATTCTTGAATTGGCCAGTTCCCCCATCAGCTGGGCCCTGCCGGTAAACACCAGCAGCGGCACCAGCGCGAAAGGTATTCCGAACGAGAGCACTACCTGCGAAAGCACCAGCACGTCGGTGGGGTCAAACTTGGCCAGGATTATGGCAAATGCGGGAAGCATGGTCACCGCCCGCCTGACCCACAGCGGAATAGAAAAGCTCACGAACCCCTGCATTACTACCTGGCCCGCCATGGTTCCCACCGTGGAAGAAGAAAGCCCGGAGGCCAGCAACGCCAAACCAAAGGCGGTGGCAGCGAACGGTCCCAAGAGTGGGATCAGTGTTTGGTAGGCGGTGGTGATATCCGCCACCTCGGCGTTGCCGGTGTAGTAGAAGGTGGCTGCTGCGGTGGCCAGCATGGCCATATTAATCAACCCCGCGATCCCCAGCGCCACCACCACGTCAATCAAGTTGTAGCGCGCCAGGCGCTTCTTGAGTGCTGGATCGTCTACGTCAATCCGGTCCTGCGTTAGGGCCGAGTGTAGATAAATCACGTGCGGCATCACGGTAGCCCCAAGAATTCCAACAGCCAGATACACGCTTTCGGTGCCCTGGAACTTGGGCACGAAGCCGTAAAGCAGGCTTGAGGCGGGTTGGGAATAAAAGAGTTCAATCAGATAGGCCACCGCGATTACCCCAACGAATGCAGTTATGGTGGCCTCGAGGGCGCGGAAGCCATGGCGCTGTAGCGCGAGAATTGAAAAGGAGGCCACCGCGGTCAGGAGTGCTCCCCAAAGGAGCGGCATGCCGAATAAAAGCTGGAACGCAAGCGCCGCGCCCAGGAACTCGGCCAAGTCGGTGGCCATGGCCACCACTTCCGCCTGCACCCAGTAGAACCAGACAACCGGTCTGGGCCAGCGCTCACGAATCAACTCCGGCAGGTTCTTGCCAGTGGCAATGCCCAGCTTGGCCGAAAGTGCCTGTACCAACATGGCCATCAGGTTGGCGGCCAACACCACCCAAAGAAGCAGGTAGCCAAACTGGGCACCGCCCTGGATGTTGGTGGCAAAGTTTCCGGGATCCATATAGGCCACCGAGGCCACAAAGGCCGGGCCCAGAAACGGCAACACTTTGCCCAGGCCGCGCCGTTTGCTTTTGCGCTCGAGTACCTCCAAGGCCCGTGCCAGCGTGTGCTGGTCAATGGCGCTTTTTACGTTCTTATCGGGCTTGCTTCCTAACATCTGGTCAGCTCCAATCGGTTGTTATTCAACACTTCAGGCTTAAACAGCCGTGAAAAGAAGGGGCGTGCGCCTTGGCGTTTTGTGTGGCCGGGACAAAAAAATTGGGACCGGAAAGCGTCATCTGCGTATGAGCTTGGCTCATGCTTCCACCACCCACAGAAGTTCGGCCAGACTTGAAGGCAACAGAAAATGATCTTGGTGCACCTGAATACGTACGCCTTCCAGCTGGTGCTCCAGCACTGCCAGTACGCTGCCCGGCTTGAGTTTGAGGCGGGTGCACAGGTTGAGGCTGCCGGTATCCTGGGTGGCTACCCGCACGATGGTGGCGGTTTTTCCGGCGACAACAGCTAACAGTTTTTTTGCCTGAGCGTTTTTGGGTAATGCTAGTTCCACTGTGGGGATCAAGTCACCATGGGGATCCCGCTCTGGGTGGCCCAGCCACTCGGCAATCTTCTGCTCGAAGGCCTCGGATATGTGGTGTTCCAACCTTTCGGCCTCGGCGTGTACCTGTTCCCAGCCGTAGCCCAGCGCCTGGTGCAGATAGGTTTCCAACAGGCGGTGGTGCCTTAGCACTTCCAGGGCCACCTTGTGCCCGGACTCGGTCAGCCTTACCCCGCGGTAAGGTTCGTACTCCACCAGCCTCAACTCGGAGAGTTTTTTCAGCATCCCGGTGACCGAAGCCGGCCTTACCCCGAGCCGCTCTGCCAGCCCTTGGGTGCTCACAGGGTCGCCCGGTCCCTCGGGGGTTTCGCTTGCAGAGGGGGAAAGCAACAGGATTTGTTTAAGGTAATCCTCCTGTGCCTCAGAAAGAACTGTTTTAGGCATGCCTAAACCTTGCACATGCTCATCTTAGTCATACCTAAACTATAGTGTCAAGCGGTACCGAGAACGCTCATGGGCGTAACGCTCATGGGCGTGGGTTATCCTGGCGGTAGTGACCTTTTATGCTTGAAAAACTTGCGCAGATTGAAAAAGAGTTCCAGGGCCTCGAGGCCAGCCTCGCGGACCCCGGGGTACTCTCGGACCAGGTGCGATATCAACAGATATCCCGCCGGTATGCCGAGATGGGTGAGCTGGTACGGCGCATCCGGGAGTACCAAAAGACGCTCGCTGAGCTCAGCCAGGCTAAAGCGCTCCTCGCCGACCCCGAGTTCGCGGACGTGGCCCGGTCCGAAGCCGAGGAGTTGGAAGCCCGCCTGCCCCAGATAGAGCAGGAGTTAGAGCTGCTGCTGCTTCCCAAAGATCCCTTGGACGCCAAGAACGCCATTGTGGAAATCCGCGCTGGGACCGGCGGCGAAGAGGCGGCGCTGTTTGCCCGCGACCTCTTCGAGATGTACTTGAAGTACGCCGCCAACCAGGGGCTCAAGACCGATGTGCTTGACACCTCGCTTACCGACCTGGGGGGGCTTTCCAAGGTCTCTTTCGAAGTAAATGGACCGGGTGCTTATGGAATGTTCAAGTACGAGTCCGGTGTTCACCGGGTACAGCGGGTTCCCAACACCGAGACTCAAGGACGCATCCATACCTCCACCGCTACCGTGGCGGTGCTGCCAGAGGCGGAAGAGTCCGACCTGGAGCTGAGCCCCGCCGATCTGCGCATTGACGTGATGCGCGCTTCGGGCCCCGGCGGCCAAGGAGTGAACACCACCGACTCGGCCGTGCGCGTGGTGCACCTGCCCAGCGGCATGATTGTGACCTGCATGGACTCGCGCAGCCAGATTAAGAACCGCGAGAAAGCCCTCACCATTTTGCGCAGCCGTCTACTGGAAATAAAGCGCGCCGAGGAAGTCGAGAAGCTGCGCCAGAACCGGTTGGCGCAGATTGGGACCGGGGAACGCTCGGAAAAGATCCGTACCTACAACTTTCCCCAGTCGCGCATTACCGATCACCGGATTCACTTCACCACCCACGACCTCGAGGGCGTGCTTGCTGGGAACCTGGAGCCCTTGTACCAAGCCCTCAAGAAGGCCGACCAGGAGCGCCAGCTTCAAGAGTTGGCTCACTAGCCAAAACGGAGCTTGGGGGCTGCGGTGCGGGCCTCGAGGCCTAGAAACAACCGGCCCTCACACGGGCTCTGCGAAGGAAGTACCCAGATGATTAAGGGTTGTAACATTGACAACACTGTGACTGCCAAGGTTGGGCGCCAATGTCAGGTTTGAGACGTGAACACCTGGTGGCCGCGGCCGTGCTCTTGGACAAGCAAGGCCGGGTGCTGCTGGTGGCCAACGACTGGAGCCGCAGGGGCAACGTGCGCTACACCCTGCCCGGCGGCACGGTGGAAGCGGGAGAAACCATCCTGGATGCCGTGAAGCGCGAGGTGCGCGAGGAAACCGGCCTCAAGGTCCACACCATCAA
>JAMCQK010000079.1:0-9215 GCA_023382135.1 Deinococcus sp. | reverse complement strand
TTCCACCACCACTTCCCCAACTACTTCACTACCCTCAAGGTCCACACCATCGAACACCTGGCGTATGCGCTGCAGATCGAAGACCCATCCAAGGGCGACCGCATCGTGGCCATGGCCTTCCGCGCCCACTATGACGGCTTGCTTAACCCGCGTGACCCGGACGGGCACATTGTGGAAGCGCGCTTTTTCACCCAGGAAGAAGTGCAGAAAAAACTTGAGGACCACCGTCCTTTGCGCGAACCCCTGTTAGACTACCTGCGGGGGGAGCGCGGGCGCTTTTACGCGTTTTCTGGCTGGAACAGCCTGGGCTTGAAGGTCTAGGCTGATGCTTGACAGAGGCCACTATGGTTTACTACCTATTTGGCGACAAACTTGCGCCGGTGAGGAACCGGTGAAAGGCCTTATTCTCTCCGGCGGCAAGGGAACCAGGCTCAGGCCTCTCACGCACACCCGCGCCAAACAACTGATACCCATAGGCGGCAAGCCCAACCTGTTCTACGTGGTGGAGGACTTGGTTGCGGCGGGTATATCGGATATTGGCGTAATCATCAGCCCGGAAACGGGTGACGAAGTAAGAGAAGCTCTTGGAAGCGGTGAACGCTTTGGCGCTGAATTTAACTTCATTGTGCAAGACCAGCCCCTGGGTCTTGCCCACGCGGTCAAGAGTGCGCGCGGCTTCTTAGGTGGTGATCCATTTGTTGTTTATCTCGGCGACAACCTTCTTTCGGGCGGTATTGGACATCTGGTGGAGGCGTACCGGATCCGTAAATCCGAAGCGGTATTGCTGTATACCCGTGTGGCCGATCCCCGGGCCTTTGGGGTGGTGGTTCTGGACGGGTCGGGCCGGGTAGCCAAGTTGGTGGAGAAACCCCAAGACCCTCCGTCGAACCTGGCGCTGGTTGGTGTTTACTTGTTCACGCCAGCGGTACATGGTGTGATCGATATGCTCAAGCCTTCGGCCCGCGGGGAATACGAGATCACCGAGGCCATCCAGGGCCTGGTGGACAAAAGCCTGAAGGTGGAGGCTTTCGAGGTGCAGGGCTGGTGGAAAGATACCGGCAGGCCGGAAGACTTGTTGGATGCAAACCGCCTGGTCTTGTCGGACATCCGGCGCAAGATTGAAGGTGAGCTTGAGGGTAGTGAAGTAGTTGGGGAAGTGGTGGTGGAAGCGAGCGCCGTCATAAAGAACAGTACCGTGCGCGGCCCGGCGTATATTGGCGCCGGAGCGCGGGTGGAGGAAAGCTTCGTGGGGCCGTACACGGCCATTGGCAACAGCGCCCAGGTGATTAAAAGCGAGGTCGAATACTCCATTCTGTTGGACGGCGCCAGCGTAAAAAACCTGCCCTACCGGCTAGACTCCAGTGTGCTGGGGGAGGGCGTGAGCGTGGACGGCCAGGGGAGCCAGAGGCGCAACACCTTGCAGCTGGTACTGGGGGACCGCAGCCAGGTCAAGCTGTGAACAAAAGTTTGGCTTGAACCAAGTATCTCCATGGTGAGTTCGACCGAAGGGTCAAACTCACTAGGGCCAGAGGGAGCAAGGAACACAGCGTGGCTGTTCAAGTCTTTCGGCAAACTTGGACTGGAGATATTTAGAAGAAGCGGGTGGCCTCGAGGTCTTCCTTCTTCAACATATCCAGTATCAGCCGGTGGCCTTGGCGCCTTGTTTGATTTCTATCAAACCTGGCCCTGAGCCAGGCTTCCAGCCACACTACTTTTCGATGCAGCCCATGAAGCGGGGGGTAATAATCCCGGCTGAGCCTTAGGCCTCCCCGGTAACCCTCGGCGATCAAACGCGGGTCATCTGGCGTTGAAGCCCCACCCAAATGCAGTACCCGTCTCGACACCAGCAGCACACAGTACCCCTTTCGTCTGGCCCGCAGGCACCACTCGGTGTCCTCGTTGTAAAAAAAGTAGCGCTCGTCCATGCCACCAAGGACGTCGATGACGTTTCTTGGCATCAACATCAGCGCGCCGGAGATCCAGGCCACGCGGCGTGGTTTTCTCAGCGCTAGGTAGTTCAGATGGTACAGAGGGCCGAAGCCTTGCAAGCGGCCTTGCGGGGTTACCAGCGTGGGGCCCGCAAACGCGGCCTTCGGTTCATTCATCAGGGCTTGCCGCAAGACAGCCAGATCGGTAGCTTCGAGAAGAACGTCGTCGTTGATAACCACAACCCACCCGCGGCTCGCGACCTCCAGACCCCGGTTTACCGCGTAGGCGTAACCCCGGTTCTCGGTCTGGATGATGCGCGCCTTGGGGAACTCGGCCGCCGCTTGTTCGCCCGCAAAGCCGGTATCCACCACAATCACTTCGGCATCCGGGTGGTGCGCAAAAAGCCGCTCCAGGCACTGCCTGAGCACCGAAGTATTGTTGTGCGTTACCACCACAACCGAGTACACGGCTCAGTCTAAGCGCTTCCGATACCAGTTCTGCATGAACTGCTGGTACTCTTTTTTCTCCCGGATGCGTTTCCACCAGCCCGGGTTTTCTTGGTACCAGCGGACGGTTTCCTTGAGCCCTTCCCCGAAAGAATATTTTCGCCGCCAGCCCAGGGCCTCGGCCTTGGACGGGTCCACCGAGTAACGGTAGTCGTGGCCTGGACGGTCCGCCACCAAGCGGATCAGCGACTCCGGTTTTTTCAAAAGCGCCAGAATGCTCTTGGCCACCAGGCTACCTGGGACCTGCTCGCGTGCGCCCAGGTTATAGGCTTCTCCGTTGATTCCGCGGTGTAGCACGGTGTCAATGCCGCTGGCGTGGTCATAGGCGTGGAGGTAATCGCGCACGGCGGAGCCATCGCCATAAAGAGGGAGGGGTTGGCCATCGATTGCATTGGCAATGAATAACGGAACTATTTTTTCCGGGTACTGGTAAGGTCCGTAGGTATTTGAGCCACGGGTCACGACCACGTTCAATCCATACGAAATTCCGTAGCTGAACACCAGGTGCTCCGCCGCCGCTTTGGTGGCGGAGTATGGGTTCCGCGGCAAGAGCCGGTCGGTCTCGAGCGAATGCGGCGCCATTGTTTCGAGATGTCCGTACACCTCGTCGGTAGAGACTTGCAGGAATCGTTGAACGCCGCTTTTTCTGGCCTGGTCTAATAGAACGCGCACCCCCTCGATATTGGTCTGGATAAAAGGACCGGCGTCCACCAGCGAACGGTCTACGTGGGTCTCGGCGGCAAAATTGAGCACCGCGTCTACACCGGTCATTGCTTCGGCAACTTTTCCGGGGTCGGCGATATCACCTTCAATGAAGCGGAGGCGGTCCTCGCAAAGCCCGTGAGGGCTGGTTGTTTCCAGGCCTTCCAGGTTCTCGCGGTTACCGGCATAGGTCAGCTTGTCGAGAACGGTAATCTGCCACTCGGGGTGCAGAGTGAGCGCGTAGCGCAGGTAGTTGGCGCCAATGAAGCCCGCACCACCGGTAACCAAGACTCGTTTGAACTCCACCTAGGCTCCTTTCATTTCTTCTTTGAGCGCCTGCCAGCGGCTCACCTCGAGCGAGATGTCTTCCGGCAGCGCCACTGGAGACTCGGTTCTGCTGGCGGGCCGGACATCCGGCCTGGTCTCCTTGGCTAAATCATAGGCCGACTTGCGCTCTGTGGCGATATGAAGCGTGGTGAAGGGAATCTGGTCAAAATGCGAAACCGCCAAGGCAACATCTGGGGCTATCCGGTCCAGGTAATCCTGCGAAGTGTACAGGTCGGTATAGGCGCTGGGGTAGGGCCAGGGGCGCTCCCGGAAACTGGTGCGGATGACCAGGTGTTTGGGCAAGATCCTCACCAGCTCCTCGGCCACCAGCTTGCTCAGGGCGTAGTAGTTCCGCACCGGGCCTACCGGGTCTTCTTCGCGGTACCTGCCGGTATCGCCATAGAAAACATAATCGGTGGAGATGTGGATCAAGGGCAGGCCTCGAGGCCCCAGGGCGCGCACCAGATTGCGTGTTCCTTCGACATTGACGGCCCAACAAAGCCCGCGCTCGGTTTCCGCCTTCGCCACATTGGTATAGGCGGCTGTGTGCACCACCGCTTTAGGCTGTACAGTATCGAGCGCACGCTCAATTTGCTCTGGCAGCGTCACGTCGAGTTCGGCCCGACCTGGGGCCGCCACCTCGGGCAGCAAGGCCCTGAGCGCACTGCCCAGCCTGCCGGAACCGCCGGTAAGAAGAATCATGGCGAGTAAATAAAACCACTGTCCACCTGGGCCAGGGGTCCCAGCGCCGCGTCGCGCGCCGAGACCGTGGGATTTGCCACCGGCCATTCGATGCCAATCTCCGGGTCGTTCCAGCGGATACCCAGCTCGTGAGCGGGCGAAAATTCATCGGTAACTTTGTAGAACACCAAGGCGCTCTTGCTCAGTACCTGGAAGCCGTGGGCGAATCCCTCCGGAACCCAGAGCATGTTCTTGTTTTCCTCGGACAAACGCGCGCTCACCCACTTGCCGTAATGTGGGGAGCCTTTTCGGATATCCAGCGCCACGTCAAAAATCTCACCCCGCAGGCACATTACCAGCTTCCCTTGCGCCCTGGGCGGTTTTTGAAAGTGCAGGCCGCGAATGACCCCTTGGTGTGAGCTGGACAGATTGTCCTGAACCAACGGTGCGCTGATGCCGTGTTCGGCAAAAACCGAGCGTTTGAAAGTCTCCATAAAGTAGCCGCGCTCATCGGTAAAGGACTGGGCGCTGACCAGGATAATCTCGGGGATGTTAAGAGGCTGAAATTCAAATGGCATCAAGCTACCTGCTGGTCTCAGACTAACGTATTGGCGCGCGGCGAGATGTCCTATAGTAGTTTATCCGTACCGCCGGGGGACCTGCGAATCAATTGAATCGTTGGTAGAGACGAATATCGTTCTTGTTAAGAATTTTGACGTGAAGAGTGGGCAGCTGCGAGGCTCCCGGACGCTAGGTGAACAAACTCGAGACCGACTCCCCCCGGTGAATGCGCCAGATGGCCTCGGCAAAAAGGGGGCCGACGTCCAAAGTATGCAACTTTTTGCTTTTCTTGGAGTTGTGCAGGCAAGTGTTGGTCGCTGCTACTTCTTCCAACGGGCTTGCCTCAATACGCTTGATAGCGGGTCCCGCGTAGATACCATGGGTCACCGCCGCGTAAACCCTGTGCGCGCCCGAAGCCAGCACCGCCTCGACCGCTTTCACCAGCGAAGCAGCGGTGGAAATTTCGTCGTCGATGATGAGCGCGATCTTATTTTTGACATCGCCCACCAGGCTTCTGGCCAGCACCTCGGTGTCGGAAAGCCGCTGCTTGTCAATGAAGGCTATGGGCAGGGCCAGCCTTCGCGCCAGCGAGCTGGCCCGCTTCATGTCGCCCGCGTCCGGGGCCACCACCACGCTGTCCTCGAGGCCGTCCACCCGCGTGGCGAAGTAGTTGGCGATCACCGGCTCGGCCGAGAGGTGGTCCAGCGGAATTTTGAAAAAACCGTGCACCTGCGAAGAGTGAAGCGTCATGGTAAGCACGCGGTCCGAGCCGGCGGTTTGCAGCATGTCGGCTACCAGCCTTCCGGCAATGGAAATGCGTGGTGCGTCCTTCTTGTCGCTTCTGGCGTAGGAGTAGTACGGAATCACCGCCGTCACCCGGTTGGCGCTCGAACCCTTGGCGGCGTCCACCATCATCAAGAGCTCCATTAGGTTGTCGTGGACGGGCGGGGTAAGCGACTGGACAATGAACACGTCGGCCTCGCGCAGGCTTTCCTCGAAGCGGACAAGCAAATTGTCATTGGCGAACTTTTGGGTGGTGCTTTTTCCCAGCGGGATACCCAGACTAGCCGCAATCTGCCCGGCGAGTGCGCGGTTAGACTGGCCGCTAAACACCATCAGTGGACGGTCCATGCCTAATGAGCATACCAAGGGGAGGCCAAAAGTCGAACGATGAACGCTTTAAGGCTAAAGGCCGAATGTCTGGAGTCCAGGGGCGAGAATCAAGGTTCAAAGCCCAGGCCAAAGCTTCAGATCTGACACCAAGCTGCTATGAGTTAGCCAACTGCCTTAATTGCTCGACAATGTAACTCAAAAGCCCAAGCACCGCGCCCAGTCCTCAAAATCCCGCGCGGTGTCAAGCGAACTCAAGCTCGTCCACCTGCTCTTGTATGGAGGTGGTGATTTCCGGCCCACTGGGGCGGAGGTACACATTGATCTCACTTCGCACACCGAAAGGACCTGGGTAGACGCCAGGTTCCACCGTAAAAGCCAGGCCGGGAATCAGCGGGCGCTCGTCGGGGGCCTCGAGGCCGTCTAAGTGCGTGCCATTGCCGTGCGGACTGGACCAACCTAAATTGTGGCCGGTGCGGTGCAGCAGGTATTTTCCGTAACCGGCGTCTTCAATCACTTTGCGGCTGGCCCGGTCTACTTCGGAGCCCTTGGGGTGCCGTCCTTCCCGGTACGCCTGGGTCACATATTTAACCGCGTGGTCCCTCGCCCGCTTCACCACCTCAAAGGCCTGGTGTACTTCGGCGGGCACCTCCCAGCCCGCCATCCAGGTGATATCCGCAAACGGTCCATCGGGCCTCTTGGCCCATACGTCCAATAGCACCACCTGCCCGCGCTGCAAGCGGGTGCCATCAGGACGGTGGTGGGGGTTTGCCGCGTGGGAACCAAAGCCCACCATCGGCGGATGGTCGGAGAAGAGGCCATGCTGGTCGAGAGCGCTGGCCATTACCGCTTGCACTTCCAGCTCGCTCGGGGGGTTTTTGAGCCTGCTCCGCAGGAACGCTAGTGCCGCGTCTTTGGCCGCTTCCACGCCCCTGACGGCTTTCAGGTGAGCAGCGAGGGCGGCCTGGTCCCAGACCTGGAAGGAAAGCAGCAGGTTGGCGGAGGAGACGACCTCGAGGCCCATCCCGCGCAGCAACTCCAACGTCCCCGCATCCACCCGCGAAAGGTAAGGAATGCTACCTCCTGGCTGGTACTCCATGGCTACCTTGCCCAAGGGCAGCACCACCTCCTCGAGGGTGTGCACGAAAGACTCCCAGGAACTAAATACCCTTCGCTTGCCAGGCAGATCGGGAAACGTAGACTGCTCAATCACGTGAACCACCAAGGTTGGCTCACCTTCAACGGGAATCAGATAAAGAAACCTGCGCGAAAGATGAATATTTGTAAGGCCCAGCAGTTCCACCGCCAAAGGGTTGCTGCCCAAAAAGCTGTAAAGCGCCCAGCCGGGTATCCCTGAATCCTTAAGTGCTTGCTGCGCCTTTGAAATATCCACCAGACCATTCTAGGCTGAGTATCTCCATGGTGAGTTTGACCGAAGGGTCAAACTCACTAGGGCCAGAGGGGGTAGGGAACCAGTGTGGCTTTTCAAGCCTTTCGACAAACTTAGACTGGAGATACTTGGTAGTCTTGGGCCTTCTCCCCGTGCCCCACGTCACCATCCTGCGGGGCCAAGGTGTGCTAAATTGAACCCATAAGCGGAGGTTTCCAAATGGTCCAAGAGCCCTTAATATTGTCCATAACCCCTGGTGCCGCTGAAAGAGCCCTGGAAATTCTGCAAAAATACAACAAGCCGGGCGCGGCTATCCGTGTCTTCGTAAAGTCGGGTGGTTGTAGTGGCTACCAGTATGGCATGGCGGTGGACGAGCGCCAACTTGAGGGCGACACCACCGTCGAAATGTACGGTGTCAGGCTGGTTGTTGACCGTGTCTCTCTCCCCCTGCTTTCGGGATCCGAGGTCCAGTGGGTGGATAACCTCATGGGTGGCGGTTTTACCCTGAACAACCCGAACGCCACCTCTTCTTGCGGGTGTGGCCACTCTTTCCGTACGGATAGCTCTAAAACGCCCGATGGCCAGGGCAGCTCCAGCTGTAGCAGCCATTAGCTCCGTGTCCTTAAACTTCAATTCGTAAAGACAGTTCCTTGTATTGGTTCTTTGCTTGTACTATCCTCCTCTATAATAGAGAGGCTTGCCACTGAAAGTGCTTTGCATCCACCATTCGGTGGATGGGCATTCACTCTAAGCGCCCCCGTCCTGGACAGGATAATGGCTTCCTCAAGCTGAGCGCTACTTTCGGTTCCTTTTGCTCAAATGGCCGCTGTTCTGGCTATAATGTTATTGGCAAAGAAAAATGCCTGCGCGAGAGCGCAAGAGCCATAGAAGGAGGCAGTATGAAGCATATTGGCAAGTTGGCTGTTTTGGTTCTCACCCTCTCCGGCCTTGCTTTGGCGGGTCCGGGTGATAACAGCCTGGTGATTGGCGCTTCGCAGGAACCCAAGGTTTTGCAGGGCGACTTCCTCAGCGTGATCTCTGGCCAGGCCATCAAGGCCGAAGTCGAGCAGTACCTGCTGGCTCCCCTGATCAACATCAACCTTGACAGCGAGAACGAGGCGGTGCTGGTCACCGAGGTGCCTACCCTGGCCAACAAGCGCCTGCGCTTTGCCGACCTCGGCCAGGGCAAGCGCCGCGTGGAGATGGACCTGACCCTGAAGTCCGGCCTCAAGTGGTCGGACGGTGTCGTGTTCAGCACCGACGACGTCAAGTTCTACTACGATGTGGGCAAGGCCAAAGCCATGCCGGTGGGGAACCCTGACTACTGGGAGCGAGTGAAACTCACCGTCAAGGACAAGTTGAACTTTACCGTGACCTTTGAGCCCGCTTACTACTATGACACCATCGGCTCGCCCATCGGCTATGCGCCCGCGCACATCATGAAGGAAGAGTGGGCCAAAACCGAGGCCGCGGCTAAGAGTTTAGACCCCGACAAGGACGCCGAGAAGCTGAATGAGCTGTACCGGGGCTTCTTCCTAAAGTTCAGCACCCCGCAGTACCTGAACACCGGCAGGATGCCTTCCATGGGGGCTTTCAAGTTCTCCCGCTGGGTGCCCAACAGCACCCTCGATCTGGTGCGCAACCCCAATTTCGCCATCGTTCCGCAGGGCGGGGCTGACAAGTACGTGCAGAAGGTGTCCTACCGCTTCATCCAGAACACCAACTCCCTGCTGGTGGCCATTATGGGTGGTGGGATAGACGTGACCTCGAGCGTGGCCTTGACCTTCGACCAGGGCCGCAGCAAGCAGCTTACCAGCCGTGCCCCGGGCCGCTTCGATATTTGGTTCGTGCCGGGGGCCATCTGGGAACACATTGACGTCAACAAGTTCGCCAGCGTTCAGACCGTCAAGGACCTCGGCCTGGACGATGTTCGCACCCGCCAGGCCATCCTGTACGCCCTCAACCGCGAGGGCTTGGTCAAAGCCTTCTTCGACGGGCTGAACGCTGGC
>JAMCQK010000220.1 GCA_023382135.1 Deinococcus sp. | reverse complement strand
ATTGTCCTCGATTGAAAAAGCCACAGTGCGCTCCTTACTCCCTCTGGTCGGTTAGACTTGCGCTCCAAATGGAGCGCAAGTCTAACGTGGACATACTTAGCGGAAACTTTTCCCGCCGGTTGGGTATGCTCTAGCTATGACACCGCTTCATGTACGCGCAAAGCAAGGAGAAGTGGCACCCCTGGTGCTGTTGCCGGGAGACCCGGGACGCGCCGAGTGGATTGCCAAGACTTTTCTCTCGGAGCCCAAAAACTACACCAGCTACCGGTCGCTGCTAGGCTTCACGGGAACCTACAAGGGGGTTTCCGTCTCGGTCCAGACCACCGGGATGGGCTGCCCGTCAGCGGCCATTGTGACCGAGGAACTCCACCAGCTTGGGGCGGAGGCGGTTATCCGGGTGGGCACCTGCGGCGTGGTGGACCCCGCCTTAGAGCCCGGCCACCTGGTCATTGCCCAGGGTGCGATACCGCTGGACGGCACCACCCGCCACTACCTGAACGGCAAGCCTTACGCTCCCTTGCCGGACTACCAGGTGCTGGAAGCGTTGGTGCAGGCCGCCCGCGAGACCAAAGTAAAGCACCACGTGGGGCTGATTGCCACCGAGGACGGTTTTTACGCCAACACCCCGGAAGCGGCCAAGGACTGGGCCAAGTGGGGAGTGAAGGCCTTTGAAATGGAATCCTCGGCAATCTTTACCGTGGCCAAACTGAGGGGTATGAAGGCGGGAACCCTGCTCACGGTGGTGAACCAGATTGGCGACACGGCGTTCGCCCCGCCCGGGGTAATTCAGAAAGGCGTGGAGAATATGGCCCAGGGTAGGCCTCGAGGCCTTACTTCTGATCCACCAGCGCACGTAAGGAGCAAACATGGCACAGGAATATACTCTCGAACTCCCAGAGTTCCAGCACCTCAGCTACCAGGTGGAATCCGGCGCCGCCATTGTCACCATCAAGCGCCCCCAGGCCCTGAACGCGCTCTCGCAGGACCTTATGGCCGAGATCGCCGAAGTGGCCGGCGTGATTATCCAGGACCCGGAAGTTCAGGTTGTCATCTTCACCGGAGAAGGCAAAGCTTTTGTGGCGGGGGCCGACATCGCCGAGCTTTCCGAGATCAAGGACGCCTTCGCCGCACGCGAGTCCGCCATCTTCGGCCAGGCGGTTATGGGGGAGATATCCTCCCTACCGGTCCCGACCATTGCCGCCATCAACGGTTATGCGCTGGGTGGCGGGCTGGAGCTGGCGCTTGCCTGCGACCTGCGCGTGGCGAGCACCAAGGCCAAACTGGGCCTGCCGGAGGTAGGCCTTGGACTCATCCCCGGCTATGGCGGCACCCAGAGGCTTCCGCGGCTTATTGGCCGGGGACGCGCGCTGGACCTTATATTTACCGGCCGCCATGTAAGCGCGGAAGAAGCACTCTCCCTTGGCATTGTCAACCGGGTGGCGGAAGACGCGCTTGCCGCGGCCAAGGAGCTCGCAGCCGCCATCCGCAAGAACGCCCCGCTGGCGCTGGCGCTGGCCAAGGAGTCGGTAACCAGGGGCGAAGGATTGGAGCTTGCGCAAGCTCTCGAGGTCGAAGCCGACCTGTTTGGGTATGCCGCCACCACTCAGGACATGCGAGAAGGCACCCGCGCCTTCTTGGAAAAACGCGCGCCCGAGTTCAAGGGCGAATAAGCCCCTAATGAGAACTAAAGGTGAGCGATAACCCGCCGGCCTGTCCGGCCAAGGCTTAACCTTAGCTTTGTTTCTGCCCAGGGAGCCCAAATTGAAAGAACGCGTTGTACTTGTTGCCAGCCCCAAGGCCAAAATGTACGTAGAGGCGGACCAGTCCATCCGCCAGGCGCTTGTTCCTTACCCCAAGGCCCTGCAGGCCTACGAACTGCTCTCCGCCGACCCGGAGGCCCGCGGCCACTGGGATATGGCCAACTACATCACCATGCGCAAGCTGGGCTATAACGACCACGGCCGGGTCCACGCCCTGCTGACCGGCTCCGCCAGCGTGATGATTCTGCACCTCTTGGTGGACTCGGGCGCCAAGCCCGATGTAGTCGAGAGCGCGGTGGGAGACCTGGACGACGCCTTTCTGGTGGTGCTGCTCTCCACCATGCTTCACGACATTGGCAACCAGGTTCACCGCGAGAACCATGAGGTCTTTAGCGCCACCTTGTCCATTCCTATTCTGGACCGGATTCTGGACAAAATTTACCACGACCCTGAGCAGCGCGTTGAACTGCGTTCCTTTATGCTGCACTCCATCTACACGCACGACCTCAACCCGGAGCCGCTCACCCTCGAGGCCGGCGTGACCGCGGTGGCCGACGGCACCGACATTACCAAAGGCCGCGGCCGCAAAGCTTTTGCACTGGGCTCGGTGGATATCCACTCCATCAGCGCTTTGGCGGTGGATGAGGTCCATATTTCCAAAGGCGAACGCTCGCCGGTAGAGATTGCCGTTTACATGAACAACTCCGCCGGCATCTTCCAGGTGGAAGAGGTTTTAACCAAGAAGGTTCTCAAAAGCCCCATCCGCGACCTGGTAAGTGTGGTGGCCATGACCCGTGATGGCGATGGCGGCGACGAGCGCATTATCAAGCGCGTGCGCTTGCACCAGACCGAGCCCAGGTTTGTTCTGGACAAAGAGCCCCAGCCCAAGGCTTAGAGGCAAATAGCCTCGCGTACTTCGCTGAGAAAAAGGGAGGTCTTGGTTGAATACCGCTTTGGGTTACCGGGTGGATTGGACCTGCTGTATAACATCCTGTATTGGAACGATACTGAGCAGAATTGTTTAATCGCAAGCTAGCCTGCTCTCTGCAATCGCGGCGTGTCATCATACTTCAATGTCCTGAAAAAGCAGCGGAGCGCGGATGACTTGGCGAAAAGGAAATCACTGTGAAAATTCATGTCATTCAGACTGGCACTGTTGCCATCAGACCAAATCAACGTCAGGGAAAAGGGGCGGGCTTTGTGCGATTCATCAATACGCTCTCTGACCGCCGTTGGACAGAACCGCTCCCAATTTATGTTTGGGTCATCGAACATCCCGAAGGGGTCATTGTGATTGATACGGGCGAAACGGCCAAAGCCACCGCGCCCGGCTATTTCCCTTCTTGGCATCCCTACTTTAGGAACGCAGCCGTACAGGTAAGCCCGGAACAAGAAATTGGGCCGCAATTACAAGCGATAGGCATTCACCCGAATGATGTTCGCTGGGTCATTCTGACTCATCTGCACACCGACCATGCTGGCGGCTTGCATCATTTCTCCAAGCCGGAAATCTTGGTTATTCGGCGAGCCTTTGAATTGGCCACTGGCTTTATGGGTCAAGTGCGCGGCTTCCTGCCTCACCGCTGGCCGTCGTGGTTTGCCCCAAAATTGGTGGACCTTGCTCCCAATCCCCTGGGGATATTTCCAAGCAGTTTCAAAGTAACCAATGCCGGAGATGTCATGATAGTTCCAACTTCTGGTCACACGAATGCTCATATTTCAGTCGTTTTACAAGATTCTGAACTCACCTATTTCTTTGCGGGTGACGCCTCTTATACTCAGCAATTGATGTTAGACCAGCAGATTGATGGAGTAGCCCTCAATGTTCAAGAAGCGCGGCAAACCCTTCGACGGATTCGCCAATTTGTACAGGCAACACCGACTATTTATTTGCCAACGCATGATCCGGAGTCTAGTAAGCGGCTTGCTAATAGAAACGTCGTGACTTTTTGAGAGCAAAAGGCGCAGGCTAACACCGGGTTGCAGCATTCTCTGTATTGCAACATTGAATATCTCGCGCCAAGGAACCCAGGACTGCGAATAATCATCCCGAGCTTGTCAAGGGATCTCTCTTTTACCCCCAAAACCAATAAAGCCTAAAAACGAGATCTCTCGCTTCGCTCGAAATGATACACGCGGCTCGAAACGACACAGCCTGGTTGTCATCCCTAGGGCTCTTCCGTGTCACCGCAAGTAACCCCCCGTCATGTTGTCTGTTCCTGTCATGTTGACCCTGAACGAAGTGAAGGGGAAACATCTCTCGCTGATTCGGGGGCAAAGGCTGCTCGGGTAGGCGGTGAAAGCCTTTTCCTGGACCGGCAACCAGGCCCGCTTGGCTACACAGTGAGAGATCCTGAAATACCGCTAGCCCTGTGGGTTGAGCGCCTTCGGCTCAGGATGACAAGCAGCCGTCCCGAACACCCCCTGTCATCCCGAACCCCTTCCGTGTCATCCCGAACGAAGTGAGGGATCTCTCTTTTACCCCTCAAGCCAACCAAGATCAAAAGCGAGATTTCTCGCTGCGCTCGAAATGACAGCAGGTCTGTCATTCCAGGCGCTTTTCCCTGTCATCCCGAACCCCTTCCGGGTCATCCCGAGCTTGCCGAGGGATCTCTCTTTTACCCTTCAACATCAATAAAACCAAAAACGAGATTTCTCGCCTGCGGCTCGAAATGACAATGGGGTTACGAAATGACAACGGCATCAGAGGAACAGCTTGCGGCCCGGAATGACAGCGGTGTTAAGGAATGACAACGGTATTATCTACCACCCCGAGCAAAGTCAAGGAGTCTATTTTTGCATTTTCACGCCCTCGAGGCAGGTCGGGGGCCAGGTAACAGCATATTCCTCTGCTCTTCGCTCAGAGCGGCACTCCTTATCAACCCATAGGCTTCTGGTTCGCGTTGAATCCTAGCCCACCTTGCTAGAACATTGCCTAGTAAGCCTCGCCCTCTTTGGGGATCACCAGCTTGACCCGGTACATACCCCGCACAGAATTGACTAGGAACACCCGCGGGCTCTGAAGAAGTTCATCAACCGTTACCACTCTTTCGCCCACCCGCCCCTGTTCCAGCAACCAGGCTCGGTAAACACCGGTCAATAGCCCAGAGCGCACCGGTGGCGTATACAAGGCGCCGCCGATATCCACTACCAGGTTGGCGATCGTGGACTCGGTGGCTTCGCCCTTCTGGTTGTACAAAAGAACATCGGCAAAACCTGGGCAGGCAGCAAGCGCCTCTTGGTATATGCGCCGGTTGGTGGTCTTGTGATAGAGGAATGGATCGGATGAATCCACCGCTGAATGCGCCAGAGTAACGCTTGGTGGCTTGCCAAAGGCCCGCTCAAGAAGCTGGGCCTCAACCGCAACCGAACCATCTTTAGCAACCAACAGCCGTACCCTGTGGGGCGCTGGCGGAAGATGAAGCGCTGTGGCACGCAATTCATCTAGGACCTGCGCCAGGTTACAAGCAAAGCCGAAATAATCCGCCGACTGCCCAAGCCGTTTCAGGTGGTGTTCAAGTAGAAAATAGCCTAGTTCTGGTTTCCACAAGATGGTCTCCAGCAACTCAAAGCCCGGCAGCGGCGGGCGCAGCACCCGGGCCTTCACGCGGCACTCTTGCGCCTCGTGCTCCGGATCGGAATCCCAGACAATTCCGCTGCCCACGCCGTACTCGGCGCTGCCCTGAGTTTTGTTGACCAGCACCGTGCGGATAGCCACATTGAACTGCGCGCGCCTTCCCGGAGCGGCAAAGCCAATGGAGCCGGTGTAAATGCGCCTTGGGGAGGACTCGAGGCCGGCGATAATCTGCATGGTCCGAGCCTTGGGAGCGCCGGTGATAGACGCCGGAGGAAACAGTCCCTGAAATATCCGGTCCAGGCCGGCGGAGCTCCGTCCACAAACGCTGGAGGTCATCTGCCAGACGGTTGGATATTTTTCCACGGTGAACAAAGACGGCACCTTCACACTGCCCGGCTCGCAGATACGCCCGAGGTCGTTTCTGACCATGTCCACGATCATGGTGTTCTCGGCACGGTCTTTTTCCGAGGCGCGTAGTTCGGCTGCCTGCTGCTGGTCTTGCTCAAACCACAGCCCCCTTGCCGCGGTTCCCTTCATTGGACGCGATTCCAGCAAGTCGGCCTCGAGGCCGAAGAACAGTTCCGGCGAGGCGCTACAGATAGCCCAGTCGCCGGTGTCTACAAAAGCGCCGTAGGCCGATTCCTGGGCAGCAACCAGCCTGAGGAACAGCTCCCAAGGATCAGTGTTAAGCAGGGCATGCAGCCGGTAGGTGAAATTGACCTGATAGGTATCGCCCGCGCCAATCAGTTCCTTAATAGCAAGCAGGCGGGATCTATACTCTTCCGGCGCGATAGATGACTGCCATACCAGCTCACCCGCCGGCTTGGTAGCGGGGTGAGGAAGCGCTATTTCTTCCGGCTCCGGGTACAGTCCGAACCACAGCAAGGGAAAAGCACTATCGGCCTTAACGCTGAGCGCCGGGTCGAATGCGGGGGCGGCTTCGTAGGAGACAAATCCCGCGGCATACAGACCTTGTGTTGCCACTGCGGCTTCGACACGCGCCAGCCCAGGCAGCACCTCTTCGAGGCGGCGAGCCACCACCAGTTCGCGCGGATTGGTGAAGCTGAGCCAGCGGCTTCTGGCAGCGTCGTACACTACAACCAGCGGTGTTTGGCGGGCAACCGGCATGTTGTTGGCCATCGGGTGTCATAGAAGAACAGTGGTCTTCAATCCTGTCCAGATAGCGCAGCCTGGCCACAACTCTTTTGGGCTGGCATGCGGCTCACGCGGATGTGCTCATCAATTCACCAAGCACCGCTTCATAGGAGTCTTCAATCTCGGCGGCCCCGCCAACCCGCAGACCCAGGTCGCGCAGTAGACCATCTTCAATGGCATAGATCCAGCCGTGGACGGTTACAGATTGTCCGCGCTCCCAGGCATCCTGCATTACCGTGGTGCGGCTAACATTAACCACCTGTTCCATCACATTGAGCTCGTACATGCGCTCGAGGGCCACAGAACCCTCTAAGGCCTCGAGCCAGGCCGAGTGCTTTTTGTAAACGTCTTGAACGTGCCGGAGCCAGTTGTCAATAAGCCCGAGTTTGGTATTCTGCCAGGCTGCCTGAACGCCCCCGCAGCCGTAGTGGCCGCAGACAATCACGTGCTGTACCTTTAGCACATCCACGGCGTACTGAAGAACCGAGAGGCAGTTTAGGTCGGTGTGGGCCACCACGTTGGCAACGTTGCGGTGGACAAACAGCTCGCCGGGAAGAAGGCCCACAATCTCGTTGGCGGGAACGCGGCTATCCGAGCAGCCTATCCACAAGTAATTGGGAGCTTGCTGGCGCGAAAGCCGCTCAAAGAAGCCAGGGTCGCGGGCAACGACACCCGCCGCCCACTTCCGGTTGTTGTCGAAGAGGTTCGCTAAGTTGTCCATGGAAGGGATATACGAATCGTGCGGGGGCCAACTACCCAGCATTTGGGTTGCACGGTTTTGCAGCGCTCTGGATCAGGGTATTGGGCGACAAGCTGTAGCACGGCAACAGCGCTTTCCACGAATACACTTTACAGCTGGCGGTGGGCCGCCTGCCACCACTTATGCAGCTAGACCAGGGCCAGGGCGAGCAGCCCGACCACCAGCACAAAAAGTCCCAGCCCAAGCTTGACCCTGCCGCGCTGCGCGATGTGCAAGCGGCTAATCTGTTGGAGTACCGGCCGGCTACCAGCTACCGCAACCAGCAACACCAGCGGCGACACAAAAGCTAGGTTGTAGCTGGTAAGCAAGCCATAGGCATAGGCCTTGGTGGAAAGGCCGGCGATTAGGGCGGCAATTGCCAGATACATACCGCCCCCGCAGGGGATAGTACAGGTCCCGATCAGCACGCCACCCGCAAAAGCTGCACCTACCGTGGTCTTGCGGCTCCAACGGTGGGCCAGGCCATGCAGGCCCGCCGGCATCGAGAGCCGCACTGGAAACTGGGGAGACACATACTCCGCAATCATCAAGAGCCCCATCAGTACGGCTGCGAGTGCCGCCAGCCGGGTGACCAGGTGGGTGTTGCCGAAAACGCGCAAGCTGGAGACCTCGATAAATCCCACGCCGAGAAGTAAGTAGAGCAGAAAAATACCAAGGATATACGCGCCCGCCACCGCCCAAACATAGAGCCGGGCCCGCCGGGCGTCCCCCAGGCGGGAAGCCTGCTCCACTGTGGCCAGCAGGGCCCCGATGAAAAGAAGCAGGGTGGTGATGGCGCAGGGGTTGACTCCATCGGCAAACCCGGTGGTAACGGTAAGGGCCAGCGCAGCCAAAGGATTGGCCTCGAGCCAGGATCGCGCGGGCAAGGCGTGAGGGGTCAGGGAAGCTAAAAAAGCCGCTCCCAGCAGCAGCGCTCCCCCACCGAGAAAGAGCACCTCGCGGGCTTTCATCCGTTCACCACCAGCTTGCCCCGCATGAAGGGGTTGTCCTTACCGCCGCAGCAGATGTCACAGTAGAAAAGGAACTCGCCGGGCTTGTTCGGCGTGAAGGTGAAGGTTTTGCTCTGGTTAGGCCCAACACGCTCGGCCACGCTCAGGTCTTCGGCCACGAAGTTGTGCCAGCCCCCACCGTCGGTATGAAATTGGTTGTCAAGGTTCACCATGTTTACGGTGATCGGCTGGCCGGCTTTTGCGTACAGTGTGTTAGGTTCCCAGCCGGCCATGCTGATGCGTATCACCGCTCCTTGGCCGCTCTGGGCGGTACGGAAATAGGGCTTCAAAAACAGCCCCAGGGCCAGCGCCAGCACGGTAAGACCCCCAAGCCATAAACCAGCCGTAGTTTTCCGCAAAACGGGTTTAGAAGACCTCAATTTTTTCATAACTAACCTCGGCCAGAGTTTAGTTGAATTCCGTTAAGCCCCTATAAAGGGGCATCTGGAGATCGGAAGCGCTCGTGATGTGCTCTTTTGGCGCGCTCAGCGCGCTCTCCGCGCAGCTTATCCACTGGGCGGGGATTCGTACGCGGCAAGGCGGCCCGCAAGGCCTCGAGACATCCAGCCCGGGGTCGTTTAGGTTCGGGTGGATCGCAGGCAAATCTAGCTCGGGCAAATCTTATGAGATCGGCTGTTCGCATCCAACATGGACCAGAGTTCTTTCCGCGTACATAGGAGGTGCCGGCGTCTTGCCACTGTTGACTGGCCGGATCTGTACTTGTTGGGCGCAGAGCGTGAGCCTGGCCCTCTCGCCTTGCCGGGTATTTTTATTGCGCTCTTCCTTCGCCTCTAATAAAAGTAGGGGGGCCACCAGCTTCGGTCTTGACAGCCACTGGTTAGTGTTCAAGTTTTACGGGGGTATGGGTGGTGGCCGATTCGTAAGCAGTGAGGGCGACCCGCAAGGCCTCGAGGCCGTCCTTGAAGTTCACACTAGGCTCGCGTTGCTCGCGGATGCTCGCCACAAACTCTTCCAGCATGGCCCGGTTGGCATCCGGGCCAAAACCCACCCAACTCGGGTTCCTGGCGGCTCCGCGCGAGTAAAGCGTGACGTGCTGAGAAAAGCTATCCATCACCACTGCCCCCTTCTCCCCCACTACCTCCATCTTCAAATGCCCCCAGCGCGGGTACCAGGTGGGCCGGCTCCAACTGCAATCGATGCTTGCTTGTACGCCGTTCGTCATCTTGAGCAGAATTAAACCTGCGGTATCAACGTCCACTTCGCCCGGATAAAACAGATTGTCCACCTCGGCATACACTTCTTCCACCTCGGCCTGAAAGTACCAACGTAACAGGTCTGCCAGGTGCACGGTGTGGTCCATCACCGCGCCGCCGCCAGCCAGCTTCTTGTCTGCGAACCAAGCGCGGTGAGCCTTGGGGATCTCTGAATGGTTGACGCCATTCACGCCATAAATCCGCCCAAGCTGGCCGGAGCGGATCATGCCCTGCACTGCCCGGGCGGAAGGTGCAAAACGCATGGGGAAAGCGGTCATAAAGCGCACCGCGTGCAGCTCGGTGATTTTCCGCATCGCGAGCGCGGCGTCTAAAGTAGCTTCGACCGGTTTCTCGCACAGAATGTGGCAGCCTGCTTCCGCCGCCATTTGCACAAGCTCCAGGTGGCGCGCATTTTCCGAGCAGACAATGACCCCGTCCAGACCTTCTTTCAACAGGTCCTGGTGCTTTGAAAACCAGCGGATGCCGCACTGCCTAGCGAAACGTTCGCCCTGCTCTTTGTCCTCGTCCGAGAAGCCGACCAGCTCCACCCCCGGCATCTGGCGGAGAAGTGCCTGGTAGCCTTCGGCGTGAAGGTGGGCAAAACTCAAAATGCCGAGTCTCAAGCCCGCTCGTGAGAGCCGGCTCTGCCGGTTCGGAGTGGCTGGCCGAAGGGAGTTAGCTGCAGCATCGCTCATACGCTGAAATTACAGATTCACCGGCTTGCCGGTAGAGAGAGATTCGCGCGCGGCCAAGGAGATGCGTAAGGCCTCGAGGCCGTCTTCCGCGGCAACATCGAACGGCTTGCCGGTAACGATGCAGTCATACGCATGACGAATTTCTGTGGTGTAAGGGTCTTCCGATAGTCCCGATGTCGGCAGCCCCACCGAAGAGGCACTCCCATCTTTCGATGCCATGAGCGTCCGCACCGGCGCGGGCTCATCCGAGTTCCATTCAATCAATCCGTCCGTCCCAGACAGGTCTATTGCGGTTCGGAAAACACCCGGCGGGTACACCCAGCCGCCTTCCACCAGCGCCATTGCCCCGCTCTTGAAACGAAGGATGGCCTGCGCGTAGTCGCCTGGTAGTTCCGGGTAAAGCGTGCGCGAGGAACGCGCGTAGACACGCTCCACCGGCCCCGCCAGCCAGCGGGCATAGTCAAAGTCGTGAATCATCAGGTCCACCAGCATCCCGCCGGAACGCGATTCATCGGCGTACCAGTTATCGAGCGGTTTTTGCGGAACATAGGCCACGCGCTTCAGACGGAGAACGCCGAGATTCCCGATTTGCCCCTTGGCCACCAGCTCCCGTGCCAGCCGGTACTGCGGAAAAAAGCGCACCACCATGGCGACGAACAAGCGGACGCCCGCTTTGTTGCAGGCGTCAATCATCTCGCGGCCGTCGGCGATAGAGAGGGCGATAGGTTTCTCGCAGACCACCTGCTTTTGGGAGCGGGCGGCCTCGAGGACCATCTCCTTGTGTAAATAGGTCGGTACGCAGATATCTACAATATCGACCGATTTCAAAAGCTCGGCGTAACTGCCAAGCACCTGGCAGCCAAATTTCTCCGCCAGTCCTTTAGACTGATTGGTATTCGCAGCAAACACACCCACAAGCTCGGCTTCGGTAGCCCGCCAGGCCGCAGCATGAACCTCGCCCATCGTCCCGGAACCCACAATGCCCACTCGCATGGTCTCTACCTTATCGCGCCGCTGGTTAAGCCGCGTATGAGCTGCTGTGAGAATATCAAATACAAGAGGACCGCTGGGAGCATGGCCAAAGTCAGCGCCGCCAGCACCGCGTTGTAGTCATTTACAAACTGTCCCAGGAAAACCTGCGCGCCCAAAACAATGGTCTTGGATTTGTCCGACGAAGCCAAAATGAGCGGGAACCACAGGTCGTTCCAAATGGGGATCATGCTAATAGCCGCCACGGTTCCCAGCGCTGGCCGCACCAGCGGCAGTATCAGCGAGTAGATGCGGTACTCACCCGCCCCGTCAATACGCGCGGCGTCTTTTAGGTCCCTGGGTACTTGGCGCATGAACTGCGTGAGCACAAAAACAGCCAGCGGTATGCCTTGCGCGGTGTAAACCAAAATAAGTATCCACAGCGTGTCAATAAGATGCAGTTGTTTGGCCAGCTCCAAAATTCCCACTGTGCCTAACCGAATAGGAACCATGATCCCCACCGCAAGAAAAAGGCTGAGGAAGGTGTTGAGTTTGAAGGTGTATTCGGAAAGCGCAAACGAGGCCAGCGAGCTGACAAACAGGATTAGAAAAATGGATCCCAGGGCCACAACAAGGCTATTTAAAAAATAGCGGTCAAAATGCGCTCCTTCGGCAAGCGTTTGATAGCCCACCAACGTAAAGGTTTTGCCATTGGGCAAACTATAGGGTGAACTGAAAATCACCAGCTTGTCCTTGAACGAGTTGACCGCCACCAGAAGAACCGGAAATAGTGCCAGCGCCGTGTAGGCCATGAGCACGAAGTGCGTGGCGGCAACCTGGAGTGGACGGAAGGGGTTCTTCATGGCTAGTACTCGATATTCTGCAAGCGCCGCTGCCAACCAAAGAGATAAATAAGTACGCCGGTCAGGATCACCAGCAGCATGACGCCCGCCACCGCCGCGCCCATGTATGGACTGCCCGGCTGAAGTTGAAAGCCGAAAAACGTCCGGTAGAAAAATGTACCCATGATATCGGCAGCAAAGTTTGGACCCGCTAATGCCCCTTGGCTAGCGTAGATCAGGTCAAATGCGTTGAAATTACCCACAAAAGTTAACACCGCTACGATACCAACAGTCGGAAGAACCAAAGGCAGCTGTATTCGCCAGAAAATGCGCCAAGCTCCCGCCCCGTCCACGCGGGCTGCTTCTAGAAACTCGTCGGGTATGCGGATCAGTGCGGCTAGAAAGAGCATCATGGGAATACCCACATTTTGCCAGACCGAGATGAGCGAAAGCGTGGGCAGAGTAGTAGATTCCAGCCCAAGCCAGGGTTTGTCCAAGCCACCAAGCCCGATAGCGCTCAAAAGCCCATGCGAGATTCCCCACGCCGGACTCAAAATCATCCGCCAAGAAAAACCAATCAGCACCACCGAAAGAATGGCGGGCGTGAAGATAAGTGTACGGTAGACCCAGCCGCCCCGCACCCGGCCCGCCAACAAAACCGCAAGAAAAAGTCCTACCGGGTTCTGCACCAACATGTGAAAAATAAAAAAGACGAAGTTATTACCAAGCGCATTCCACAGGGGCCTTGACCACTGCTCGTTGGTGAGCAACGTCTGGTAATTGGCAAGCCCCACAAAATGGTCCTTGCCTTCCGCCGTAGCGTTATTGAGCGAAAGCCATAGCGAGGCAAACATCGGATAGATCATGAAAAGTGTGTACACCAGCAGCGCTGGTGCCAGGAAAATAGCAATGTGGATTGGAAACGGTTTACGCCTAGGCATCTCTCGCCAATCAAAACACCATGTGTGCGGTATGTAGGGGCACGGCGCGCCGTGCCCCTACCCCGCAAGTTGGCCTATTTGCCCTTCTGTGGCCCGTACCAAGAAGCCAGGTTCTTCTGAACAAAATCAGCTGCTTGCTTGGGTGTCATGGTTCCGTTCAGCACCTGCGCCGAAGCGTTCCAGAGGTCATTTTCGTTATTGGGGTTGGCATTGCGGGAAAGAATCTGATAGGCCGAGCGGAAGCTGGCTTTGCATTCCTTGCGCCAGTTAACGAATTCTTGCGCCACCGGGTCCGAAAGGGTGTACTTAACGTTAGCCAGCGGGAAGAAGCCGGGTAGCGCGTTGGCGTAAAGCTGGGCAAACTCGTCCGAGGACACCCAGTTAAGGAAGGTACGCGCGGCTTCTTTGTTCTTACTGGCGGCGTTGAGACCAATGGCTATATCCGGATGGTCATTGATGACACACTGCCCTTTGCCAGGGAAGGTGTATGGCTTGAAAGCACCGAGGTCCAGTTTGGGGTTCATCTGGCGGAAAGTGGAGATATCCCACGACCCGGCGGGATAGATAGCACCACGTCCCTGCGCAAACATGTTTTGCGAGTCCGGATAGGCGAGTGCTTGGTAACCGTTCGGCAAGTAGGGTTTCCAGCGCGCCAAGGCTTCGAAGGCGGCCAGAAAACCGCCCTTGTTGTACTGCGCGGTACCGGCA
>JAMCQK010000124.1 GCA_023382135.1 Deinococcus sp. | reverse complement strand
GCGGGATCCAGCAAGACCTACAGCCAGCGCTTTCGCCGTCCGGGAAAAAGAATCAGCAAAAGCACCCCAACCACCACCGAGCTGTCGGCAAGGTTGAAGACGGCAAAGTTCCTGATGAGTGCGATATTGGTTCCCAGATCCAGATAGTCCACCACCGAGCCCCGGCCAATACGGTCAATGGCGTTGCCTAGAGCACCCGCCGCAATCAGCGAAAAAGCCAGCTGCGAAAGCCGCGTCAGCTTGTGTGTACCAAGGTAGAAGAGCAGCCCAAACCCGACCGCCAGGCTTACCCAGGAGAGCCAGCCAGCCATTCCAGGAAAGAGTCCGAAGGCCGCTCCGGAGTTGTACACCAGCGTCAGGTCGATGCCGGGGAGCAGTTTTTGGGAAACACCAGGGACCAGGTGGGCTACTGCCCAGGTTTTTAGTGTCTGGTCCAGAACAATCAGCAGCGGCACGATGAGCAGGGGCATGGCGGGAGTCTACGCCACCCGCAGTGGCGCCGCAACCAGCAAGCATGCCCTTCCGCCTTCCAGCCAGGTGTGCTATACTTCCTCCCGTTGTCTTTGCCGGTACCCCGGCTCTACAAGGAGTTCCAATGTCCAGGATTTGCGAAATCAGCGGAAAGCGCCCCATTGTGGTCCGTAGCATCGTGCGCCGTGGTAAGGCCAAGTCCGAAGGCGGCGTGGGCAAAAAGACCACCGGCTATACCAAGCGCTGGCAGTACCCCAACCTTCGCAAGGTAACGGTTGAAGTAGGCGGGCACAGCCTTACTTTCAAGGTAGCGGTTACCCATGTCCACAAGGTGTACGAACTGGCGGAACGCGCCAAGGGAATGAAGCTTACGGGCCTGAACGCCAAACAGGTCAAAGCCAGACTGCTTGGGTTGCTGTAGGTAGCTACCCGTGATAACACTCCTGGCCGAGCCAGGAGTTTCTTTTTGCTGGGGGAAAGGCTGGTTGCATGAGGCAACCTCCTTAGGGCGCTTTGTAGGGGGCCGGGCAATAGAATGTGGCTATGGGTATCAAACCTGGGTGGATATTGCTGGCCTTGGCGCTAGTGTATGCCCTACTGGTAAGCACCCAGCTTTCATCCGCACGCAACCAAACAAAAAAGCTCCAGGCTGAGATCAAAGCCCTGAAAGCAACAATGGAGCAGGGACCGGAAGGGTTGATGCTGCCGCTTCCCGGGGCCTGCCTGCCCAAGAGTCCGGATAATCTGCCCGGTGCTCCCCGTGAATACCGCAAGGGCCCGAGCCCGGGGTTTGTGTTTTCCGGGACCGACGCCTGTGTGCCGGTGGTGTATGGGACCAGTGTGGTGGCGGCGGGCAGTGGCCGGGTGGTCAAAGCGGAGAAACAGTACCGCGAAAGCACCCCAAGTGAGTTTGCTGCGCTACTTAAAGCGGTGGCCAATGGTGCGAACCCCAGGCAGATGGACCGGCTGCGGGGGCGTGAAGTCTGGATTCGTCATCCGGACGGGAGCACCACGGTCTACGCGCATCTTTCGGCGGTGGCGGAAGGCCTCGAGGCCGGCACCTTGGTAAAGCGGGGCGAATACATTGGCCGCGTTGGGAATAGCGGCACCCAGCTCGCCGCTTTAGGGAGCCGCAGCGGCGCCAGGCTTCTCTTCGAGTTGTGGGACGGCGAGCCAGACGTAGACTCCTTCTTCGGCCAGGGCGAGCGGCCTGCAGCCGTGCTAGCCAAAGCCAAGCTCAAGTTCTCGCTACCCTAAAGTCCTATGCTTAGAGCCTTCCGAGAAGTCTGGAAAAACCCCTACCTGCGGGTAGCCGTTTTTGCGCTCCTGGCCTTGGGCCTTCTGTGGACTTTGCGCAAGGCCCAGCCGGCCATTACCCCGCTTGCGGTTGCCTTTGCCTTTTCTTACCTCACCAATCCAGTGGTGCGGGGCCTCGAGCGCAGGCGTGTCCCGCGCTTTCTGGGTGTGACCATCGTTTATGCCGGGTTCTTGCTTTTCATGGCCCTGGCCACCGTGCTGATGGCCACCATGGTGAGCGAGCTTTCGCGTTTTGTCCAAAACCTGCCCGCCTTTTTTCCCACGGGTGTTGCTTGGGTGCAGACGCTCACGGAAAAATTTGGCCGGGTCGAGCTGCCCCCGGCACTTCAGAGCGCAATCGAGCAGACATCCAGCAGCCTTCAAGGCTTGTTGCAAGGGTTTCTGACCAGGCTGCTGGCGGGGCTCCAAACCCTGCTGACACAAGGCGGTGGCAGCCTGCTTGGGCTGGTTCAATCGCTGGCGGGCGGCGTGTTCCAACTCGTCACCGCGTTTACCATTTCCATCTATCTGCTCTACGACTTCCCCAAAATTTCCCAGGCTGCGCTTCATGCGGTCCCCGAGCCATACCGGCCCTTTACCGTGGAGCTTGCGAGGAAGCTCGACCGCGCGGTGGGTGGGTATGTCAGAGGACAGTTGCTGGTAGCGCTTACCGTAGGCACGGTGGTGGGGATTGGGCTTTGGATTGTCGGAATCCCGTTTGCGCCGTCCCTCGGCTTCCTGGCGGCGGTGTTCAACGTGGTGCCTTTCGTTGGCATCATTATTTCTTCCATACCGGCCATCCTCTTGGCCGCATCGATAGGTTGGACCAAGGTCTTGCTATGCCTGCTTGTCTTGTGGCTTGCCAACCAGCTCGAGGGCAACGTGATCAGCCCGGTGATCATGCGAAAGGCCACCAGCCTGCACCCTGTCACCGCCATCTTCGCCATCTTGAGCGGCGCGGCTATTTTCGGATTCTGGGGCGCCTTGCTAGCGGTTCCCACCGCCGCGTGTTTGAAAGTGCTGTACACCGACTACTACCAGCAGAGCCGCTTCTACCGCGAAGGCTAGCTTCTCTCCCAGCGGCAAAGGGCCGGGGTTTAGCCGTTTACGTCAACTCCACTGGCCGCCTTTTTGCATTGCCTCGGTGAACCAGCGGGGAACTTCCTCGCCAAACTTCTTGCCGGCAAATTCCCGGGCGAACTCGCCGTAGCGCCCCTCGGCAATCGCCTTCCTGGCGTTCTCCATGAGCCGGTGCAGATAACGCAGATTGTGCAGCGAGACCATCCTCAAGCCCAGCAGCTCGTCCGCGCGAATTAAATGCGAGAGATACGCCCGGGAAAAGTTTTGGCAGGCGGGGCAGCCGCACGCGGTGTCAATCGGAGAGTGGTCGTCCAGATACCGCGTAAGCTTCAGGTTCAGCCGTCCTTCCGGAACCAGCGCGTAGCCAAAACGCCCGGTGCGGGTAGGGTATGAGCAGTCGAACAGATCCACCCCCAGCGCCACGCTGGCTACCAGGTCTTCCGGGTGGCCCACGCCCATCAAGTACCTTGGCTTGTTCTCGGGCAGGGTGCTGGTGGCAACATCTATAGCGGGCACCATGTTCTCTTTTGGCTCTCCCACCGCCAGGCCCCCAATGGCGTAGCCGGGCAGGCCGAAGCGCGAGGTCTCGGTGGCACTCACCCTTCGCAGCTCCAGGTCGGTACCCCCCTGGGCAATGCCGAAGAGCGCCTGGTCTTTTCTGGTTTTGCTTGCCAGCGAGCGCTCCAGCCAGCGAAGCGTGCGTTCCATCGAGGCTTTGTGATAGTCCCACGAACTCGGGTACGGCGGGCATTCGTCAAAAGCCATGATGATGTCCGCGCCCAGCGCCTCTTGTGTGCTGATGCTTTTCTCCGGGGTGAGCTCCACCAGATTGCCGTTCAGGTGGTTCTGGAACACCACCCCCTGCTCCTCGATTTGTCTCAGGTGCCCCAGGCTCATCACCTGGAAGCCGCCCGAGTCGGTGAGCCAGGGGCCGTTGTATCCGGCAAAACTGTGGAGGCCGCCGGCGGCTTTTACCCGTTCGGGGCCGGGGCGCAAAAGCAGATGGTAGGTGTTCGCCAGCACAATCTGCGAGCCAATTTCCTTCAGTTCGACGGGAGAGATCCCCTTTACGCTCCCCAGGGTTCCCACCGGCATAAAGAGGGGCGTTTCCACCAGGCCGTGGGGGGTGGCAAACCGTCCCGTGCGCGCCCTGCCACACCGGCTCGCTAACTCAAAAGAGAACACGGCATATTCTAACGACTCCAATTTCGGCCACAACACCACAGGGCAGCCAGCTTCTTTCGCTATACTCCTTTTTAGTGAACCTGCTGCTTGTGATGCTGGGGGGCGCCTTGGGTTCGGCGCTACGCTACTCGCTTGGGGGATGGATCCAGGCTGTGGCCGGGCCAGGGTTTCCCTGGAGCACCTTCTTGGTGAACATCACGGGCAGCTTCCTGATTGGCCTGGTGCTTAGATTCAGCCTCGAGGGGGCAATAAGCCCCGAAGCCCGGCTTTTCCTGGCGGTGGGGCTTCTCGGCGGGTACACTACGTTTTCCACCTTCAGCTGGGAAACACTGACACTGGTTCAAAACGGCGAGTGGTTCAAGGCGTTCTGGTACGCGGCGGGGAGCATGGCGCTTGGGTTTTCGGCGGTGTTCGCCGCGTACCGTTTAGCGGGGAGGTTGATGCCATGAAGCTTCAAGGTGAAGCACGCTTGCTCAGAATCTTTGTGGGAGAGAACGACAAATGGCAGGGGGCGCCGCTTTACGAGTCCATCGTCAAGCGGGCCCGGGCCAGCGGCCTGGCGGGAGCCACCGTGTTCAAGGGCGTGATGGGCTTTGGGGCACACTCGCGCATCCACTCGTCGAAAATCCTGCAACTTTCCGAGGACCTGCCGGTGATGGTTGAAATCGTTGACACCGAGCAAAAACTCAAAGGCTTCTTGCTGGAGCTGGACAGCATGGTAACCGAGGGGCTGGTCACCATGGAGCGGGTAGAAATTATCCGCTACAGTGCAGGCCACGCCCTAGAGCCTTGAGTTCAACCGCTGTTGGCATAGCCCTGCGGCCGGCTCGCGCTATTTCTGATAACCCGGTGCGGTTAGCTTCCCGCATCTCCGCTGGCATTTGCCGCGGATTGTGCTCCTCGCTACTGGTTCTTGCCATAACGGGATTAGGCTGTGGTTATGTCTGGCAAGTTCCCGCGCCCGCCCAGCAAGGGTGATCAAGAGCGAGTTCCCCCAGGCCAGGTGCTCACGGAAAAGTTTCCCGTGCTCACCTACGGCCCCACACCCAGTCTTCCCGAGGAGGTGAGCTTCCGGGTCGATGGGCTGGTGGAGAACGCCTTTGAGCTTTCTTTGAAGGAACTCTTGAGCCTGCCCCAGACCAACCTCACCGCAGATTTCCACTGTGTAACCCGCTGGAGCAAACTAGACGTCAAGTGGCGCGGCGTGAGGGTGCTCGATTTACTGGAAAGGGCCAAGCTAAAGCCGCTGGCAAGCGCCGCCCTGGTCCACTGCTACGGCGGTTACACCACCAACCTGCTTTTGGATGATCTCTTGCGGCCCGAAAATCTACTGGCGCACACGCTTTTTGGCGAGCCGTTGCCACGCGAGCACGGCGGCCCCCTACGGCTGATTGTTCCCCACCTGTACGCCTGGAAGAAGCGCCAAGTGGGTGCGCGGGTTCAGGCTTCTGGATAAGGAAGAGCTCGGTTTTTGGGAAGTGAACGGCTACCACCGGCGCGGAGACCCGTGGAAGGAAGAGCGGTTTGGGTAGCTCCCTACTGAATCTGCAAAAGGAAAAGTGTAACAGATTCAGTATGAAGCGCTCATTCTCCTTTCAGTCGGGATAAGCCTGCAAGACGTACCCTGGAGAAGCTTAGCGGGTGATTGTCAATCAGCGCTTCACAATATTTCGGGGCAGGCCCGCCCCGGCCTGGTCCCAAAAGCGGGTTTTATCTGCCTAGCGCAAAAGGGTTGAAGTTGGTGTCTTTGTCGTAGTAATCCTCGTGCTCGGCGCGCTTGAGGAAGCCGACCACCGCGTAGGTGGCTGGCGTCAACAATGCTTCTATCCCCACCTTGTACAGGTAATTGAACCCAATGATCTGCCACAGCACCTCCCGGGGCAGAGCGTTTGCCCCAATGCCGAACGCCAGCAGGGTAAACGTCAGCGTATCCGCCCCTTGGCCAATCAGGGTGGAGCCAAGCGTCCTGGTCCAGAGCCAACGTCCCTTGGTGGCCACCTTCATCTTGGCCAGCACAAAAGCATTCAGGAACTCACCCACAAAAAACGCCGCCAGGCTGGCGAGCACAATCTGCGGCACAAACCCCAGCACGGCCTCGAACGCGCCCTTGGTGGGACTCGAGGCCTCGGTGGGCAGCAGGCCCACCAGCCCAAAAATCAGCGCCGCCAGCAGATTCATGGCCAGGCCAAACCAGATGACCCTGCGCGAGCGCGCGTAGCCGTACACCTCGGTCAGCACATCGCCGAAGATATAGGTAAGCGGGAACAAAAAAGTTCCGCCGTCAAAAACCGGTTTCCAAACGCCCAGGGACAGGGTGGCAATCTTGGTGGAGGCGATATTCGAGACCACCAAGGTGACCGCAAAAGCGCCGAGGATCAGATCAAAGTAGCGGTAGTTGCGCATGCAAAACCCAGTCTAACCAAAAAGAGCCCCGAGCGGGCGGGCTCCGCGCCAAAGAAATATCTAGCTAAGCCCAGCGCGCACCATGCGGGTCTTGGCCTGACCACTTGCCATGAAAGCGGATATAGTCTAAGATATAGTACAAGCGACAAGCCTCAGAGCGGTGGCGCATATGCCTTAGGCGAATAACCCGGCGTATCTGACTTGAGGTAGGGAGGCGGTCTTGGTTGAATACTTTTTTGGATTACTGGGCATGCGGTATAACGCCATTTATTGGGTGTTATCCGTACATATGGTGTAACTCCTAGTTAAGGCCTTGTATGCCTGACCCCAAAAAAATCACTCTCTCGGCGCAGAAGAGCGAAGCTAAATGGCAAACCACATTGGATACCTTTTTTCTCGCCGCTACTCCAAAGGTCTACGAATGGCTGCGCTGGGTAATCATATTGGCAGCTCTCAGCTATGTCCAGCGCAAGTGTAATTCGACGGCGATAACTGTTCTCCTGGGCGTCACTTATGCTCTTTAGTGGGTTTCAAACCAGCGCAAGCAATGAGGAGTAGACCATCATGGCTCGAGCTGTTGGCATCTACATTTTTGACGACGTAGAGGTTCTCGACTTTGCCGGCCCCTTCGAAGTGTTTTCGACGGCGTCGCGCGTGAAGTCTCGCCTGCAACCCGGCTTCCCCAAACCCTTTGAAGTGTTTACTGTCGCGGATAACGTACGCACTATTAGAGCGCGCGGGGGCTTGATGGTGCAACCGCACTTTGACATCACCAATCATCCCGGCATAGATGTGCTCATCATCCCGGGCGGTGTCGTCACAGCCGAACTGCAAAAAGAAACGGTCATTGATTGGATTGCGCAAACCGCACACTCGGCAACGGTTACGGCTTCGGTCTGTACTGGCGCATTTCTCCTGGGCAGAGCTGGACTTCTCCGCGGCAAGAGCGCAACCACCCACTGGGAAGATATCGCCGATTTGCGCACCATGTTTCCCGACATCAACGTTCAAGCTGAAACGCGTTGGGTAGACACAGGCCCGGTGGTTACCTCGGCGGGTATCTCGGCTGGGATTGATACGTGTCTCTATCTTGTTGAGCGGCTGGAGGGTGAAGAATTGGCTTTCAGGACAGCGCGACAAATGGAATATAATTGGCAGCGCCCCCGCTGGTAGAAAATTGGCAGCCCAGCACTGGCTGCGCCCGGCCGCGCTCCCGCCTAACAACCCGCTGAAGCCAGCCCAGCTGCCAGGTGAAAACGGAAGCCTGGTTTGCCTGCCCAGTAGCCGTACAGTAAAAGCACCACTGCCCGGGCCGTCGGACGCCAGTTTGGCACAAGGAGGTGTTCTCGTGAACAGCTTGAGTGTCAGGCCTCGTATCATTGCTATCCTCCGATGGGTTGCAAGGATCTGGAGCGTCCTGGTCTTTTTGTTTGCGCTGGGGGTTATGGTTGCACCAGACCCGTATGTAGTGGAACCTGTCCCGCTCGGCGACCGGATCCAGTTGGGCTTTTACGGCCTGGCTATCCTGGGGCTGTTGTCAGCCTGGCGTTGGGAAGGCTTAGGCGGCGCGGTTGCTATCGCCGGGGTTGCAGGCAGCAGCGCGGCGTTCGCTATTTTCAGGGGCTACTGGTTTCCGGGACTTCTAATCCCAGCGTTCCTTATTGCGTTGCCGGGGGCTTTGTTCCTGGTGTGCTGGAGGCTGTCGCGGGGCATGCGCGGGCCGGCCTAGCTTTTGATGGACGTGATGAACGGCAAATTCCTGTCCTCTTGCGCCCGGTCCAGGCCGTATCCGTACACGTAAGCGTCTTCAATCTCAAAACCCAGGTAGTGAATGGGCACCTGCACTTTGCGGCGGCTGGGCTTTGAAAGCAGCGCGGCGACTTTTACGCTCGCGGGCTTGCGGGCTTCCAGGTATCCCATCAGATAGTTGAGGGTGATGCCCGTGTCCACGATATCTTCCACCACGATCACGTCTTTGCCCGCGATCGGCAGCCGAAGGTCCTTGAGAAGCTCCACCTCGCCGCTGGAGTTTTGCGCGTTTCCGTAGGAGGAGAGCGCCAGGAAATCCAGGGTCAGCGGGAGATTTATATTCCGCACCAGGTCGGCGGTGAAGATAAAGGCTCCGTTGAGCACGCTTACAAAGTGGGGTGCTTTATTCCGGTAGTCCCGCGTGATCTCGAGGCCCAGCTCACGCACCCTGGCCTGTATTTCTTTTTCGCCCAGTTGTACCTTGCCGTTTCCGGCGCTGAATACGCTCACGGGAAGATTCTACCCGTACCACCCCGGCCTCGGCGGCTTCTTTCAGGGTTTTAATTTCCTCCGCCGAAAGGTAGCGCCACTCGCCAAGGGGGAGTTCGCCCAGGGCCACGGTGCCGATATGCGTGCGCACCAGTTTTTCCACCGGGTGGCCCAGCGAGCCGAGCATGCGGCGTACCTCGCGTTTTCTGCCCTCGGCCATGACCAGGCGCACCCCGCCCTTTACCGGTCTGGCCTCGAGGGCTTTGGCCAGGCCGTCTCCAAGCTCTATACCTTCCACCAGCTTGTCGCAGAGGGCTGGCGGCAGCGTGCCCTGCCTGCTCCAGGCGCGGTAAACCTTGTGCACGCCGTAGCGCGGGTGGGTAAGGCGCTCGGTCAGGGCGCCATCGTTGGTGAGGAGCAGAAGCCCTTCGGTGTCCTTGTCCAGGCGCCCCACCGGGTGCAGGCCCGGGATGTGCGGGACCAGCTCGAGCACGGTTTTCTCGGCATGGGGGTCCGAAGCCGTGGTGGTCACCCCCATGGGTTTGTTGAGCGCGATGACAATCTGTTTTTCGGAGAGCTTGACCTTTTCCCCGTCCAGCCGGACGGTATCCTGCTCGGCTACTTGCGCGCCGATACTTGCCACTTGCCCGTTGATGGTGACGCGCCCCGCGCGAATAAGCTCCTCCGCCTTGCGGCG
This sequence comes from Deinococcus sp., assembly GCA_023382135.1. Classification (GTDB taxonomy): domain Bacteria; phylum Deinococcota; class Deinococci; order Deinococcales; family Thermaceae; genus JAMCQK01. The sequence goes on along the minus strand of JAMCQK010000124.1, from coordinate 4,300 downwards.
GCTGGCGATTCCCGCCCGGGATAGGTACTGTTGAAGCCGCATCAACCTCAACTCTATGTCTTCGAGAAGAGGGTGTTACAATCCCCTTTGCATGGCGCTTTTTGCCGTGGACAAACCTCTGGGCGTGACCTCGCACGACGTGGTGGACATTGCCCGCGACCGACTCGGGACCCGCCGCGTGGGTCATACCGGCACCTTGGACCCGCTGGCTACCGGCGTTCTGGTGATCGCCAGCGATTCTTCAACCAAGCTGGTACCGTTTCTTTCCGCCGAGGACAAGGAGTACTTAGCCTGGGTTTCGTTTGGCGCCACCACGCCCACGCTGGACGCGGAAGGACAGGTGAGCGGGGGAGCCCCGGTAAAGTTTGGCCGCCGCGAGCTGCTGGCGGCTCTGCCTCGGTTCCTGGAAATTCACGAGCAGGTGCCCCCGGCGTACTCGGCGGTCAAGGTGGCGGGAAGAAGGGCTTACGACGCGGCCAGAAAAGGGCAGAGCCTGGTGCTTTCGGCCAGGCCGGTGCGCTACCTCGAGGCCGAACTGTTAGCTTTTGACCGCGAACCGGCCGCGTACCGGATTGCCCCCTCCCCCGCTGGATGGAAGATTGCCGAAAGAGGGCGGCTGGCAGCGCTGCCGCCGGTCTTGGGGCCATACCCGACCGCGGTGATCCGGCTGGTGGTGGGCTCGGGCACCTACGTCCGGTCCTTTGCCCGCGACCTGGGGGAGCAGCTTTTGACCAAGGCCTTTTTGGCGGGCTTGGTGCGGACCCGGGTGGGCCGGATTGATCTGGCCCGGACCATCAGCCCCCAGGAGATCTCGATGGCACGCGCAATAGCCGACCTCGAGGCCCTCAGCTGCCCGGTGGTGGAGCTTGCCCAGGCGGACGCCAAGAAAGTGCTCGAGGGCGTTCCCCTGCCTATTCCCGCCCAGGGCGCGGTGGCGTTGGTGGACAGTAGACGCAAACTCTTGGCCATGGCCGAGGGCGACGGCTTCAAGCTCAAAATCAAGCGGGTGTTCAAGCCCCAGGCCTAAGGATTGGTGGGCGGCCCAAGCGTCAAAAACCGATAAACTCAAGGAGTTTTGAAAGGGGATAAGCAATGACTGTTGGTGTGCCCAAGGAAATCAAGACACTGGAAAACCGCGTGGCGCTTACGCCCGGCGGTGCGGAAAGCCTGGCCAGGCGCGGACACAAGGTGCTGGTGGAAAAAGGCGCCGGCCTGGGCTCTGGGCTCGCGGACGCCGAGTACCAGAAGGCGGGGGCCGAGCTGGTCGCGGCCAGCCAGGCCTGGGGTGCGGACCTGGTGGTCAAGGTGAAGGAGCCCATTGCGGAAGAGTACCAGTATCTGCGCAAGGGTCTTTTGCTTTTTACCTATCTTCACCTTGCGGCGGACGAAGCGCTCACCAAGGCTCTTTTGGCTGGTGGGACCACCGGCATCGCCTATGAAACGGTGCAACTGCCCGATGGCTCGCTGCCACTGCTGCTTCCCATGAGCGAGGTGGCTGGCCGCATGGCGCCGCAGGTGGGCGCCGCCGCGCTGGAGAAGCCCCACGGCGGGCGCGGGGTGCTTTTGGGCGGGGTTCCCGGGGTGGCTCCCGCCAGCGTGGTGATTATCGGCGGGGGCGTGGTGGGGACCAACGCCGCCAAGATTGCGCTTGGCATGGGCGCACAGGTGACTATTCTGGACGTAAGCAAAGCACGCCTGCAGTACCTGGACGACGTGTTTGGCGGCAGGCTGATCACGCTGGCTTCCAATGAGGCCAATATCAAGAAGTCCATCCAGCACGCGGACTTGCTGATCGGCGGGGTGCTGATTCCCGGGGCCAAAGCGCCCAGGCTGGTTACGCGGGAGATGCTTTCCAGCATGAAGGAAGGCTCGGTCATCGTAGATGTGGCGGTGGACCAGGGGGGCTGTGTGGAGACTATCAAGCCCACTACCCACAAAGACCCCACCTACGTGGTAGACGGGGTGGTTCACTACGGCGTGGCCAACATGCCGGGGGCGGTGCCGCGCACTTCCACCTTTGGGCTTACCAACCAGACGCTGCCCTACGTGATGAAGCTTGCGGAGCGCGGGCTGGCAGCGCTGAATGACGATCTATCCCTGGTGAAGGGACTCAACACCCACCAAGGCAAACTTACCTACCAGGGGGTGGCCGAAGCGTTCAATTTGCCCTATTCGCCGGCGGAGGAAGCCTTAGCCTGAAGGCATGGGCCGCAGGCTCGCTGGTTTGCCGCGTCATCTGGCAAAATCCCTCTCGGGCTGGCGGGGCATGCCGGGAGCCCCCGTCTTTCTTACGGTCTTCTTGTCGTTGGGGCTCGCTCCGGCGGTACCTTGGGCACCGGGCGAACAACTTGATTACCGCTTCACCTGGCAGGGGATTACGGTTGGCGAGTTCCGTCTATCGGCCGAGTCCGTGGGAACCGGGTATAGGTATTCTGGCAGGCTCGAGCCCCAGGGTATGGCTGCCTGGCTAGGCTTCGGCCTCGAGGCCGAAAGCGTTGTGGGCGCGGACCTCTTCACCCAGTCTTACCAGATGTCCCTGACCGAGCCCTTCAAAGGCACCACCCTGCTCAGCTTTTCCAAGAGCGGCAAGCAGGGAAAAGGCAAGGTCATCCACCCCGATGGCTCGATGAGCAGCTGGTCATCGCTCGAAAACCAGGTTTTGGACGAGCTTTCAGTGCTGTACTTTCTGCGGGTGAACCCGGAACTCAAACAGCTCTCGTTGGTGGACTACCCCGGCCTGGCTCAAGGGAAGCTGGTTTCTCTGGGCAAAGATTCCCAGGGGCGCGCCGGATACCGGTTCGAGCAGGAAGGCTATGACCTCGAGGCCTGGTACCGCGCCGGCTCCAAGCGCATCCTGGAAAAACTGGTGGTCAAGCGTGACTTTGGCCACATGGAAGCGGAGTTAATTAAGTAGGTTCCGCCTCCCAACGCACCGTCCTGGGGTTGGTAGACTAAACTTGCCCAGATGGGTAAGTTTAAACACGCTTGTGCCGACAAAGCCCATGATCTGGTTTTCACGGGCCGTGCTAACGGGAGGCAGACATGAAAGACAATGTGACCGTCACCGATGGCGCCCTGGCCGCCCTGCTTGGCCTGGCCGCTCATGAGGTGCCTGGCGTTTTGGGGATGAGCCCCGCCGGTATCCGCGACTCCATCAGCCGCATCCTTGGCCGCAGCGAGGCCAGCGAGGGCGTGGTGGTCAAGCCCGACCCCTCATCGCCCGGCAAGTACCAGGCGGACCTGTATGTGGTGGTAGCTTTCGGCTCGCGGGTTCCCGCTGTGGTAGAGGGCGTTGGCGAGCGGGTCCACTGGGCCGCCAAAAGCCTGGCTGGTGTCGAGCTCAGTTCGGTGCGGGTACACGTGGTAGGGGTAAGCCGTGGCTAGTACACCCCAACCAGAGATCGGCGGCACCAGCCTTGTTAGCCGAAAGAAGCGCATCTGGATTAACCTTGCGCTCACGCTGCGGACCCTACACGCCCGTCTGAGAGAGTCTCGATGAGCGCTAACCTTACGCCCCAGAAGCTGGCGGAGGCCTTCCGTTACGCCACCGACTGGTTCGCGGTCTACGTCGAAGAAACCAACGCCCTGAACGTATACCCTGTGCCGGACGGCGATACCGGCACCAATATGCATCTCACGCTGCAATCGGTAAGGCGCGAGCTCGGCCTGGCGGATACCAGCCGGATGAGCGAGGTCGCCAGGGCCATTAGCTATGGGTCTTTGCTCGGGGACGCGCACGCCTTGCATAAGGAACTCGGTGCAGTAACCGAATTCTTCGTGCTCGAAAGCACGGCCCGTGAAAACCAGATCATGGGCTTTGTCGGCACAAGCGTGTTTAAACTTACCCATCTGGGCAAGTTTAGTCTACCAACCCCGGGGGAAACTCCGGAGTCATCACCTCACAGATTTTGAAAGGCTTTGCCGAGACCATCAAAGGCGCGCGCGAGATTACGCCCAAACTGCTGGCTGCCAGCCTGGAAGAGGGTTCAAAAAGCGGCTATAGAGCGGTGATGAAGCCGGTGGAAGGGACCATCCTTACGGTATCGAAGGGCATCGCCGAAGGCGCGGCCAAGGCGCTGAACAATGGCGACGCATCGCTCGAAGGCGTACTCGAGGGCGCATTGCGCGTGGGTAAAGAAACCTTGGAGCGCACGCCGGACCTTCTGCCCGTGCTCAAGCAGGCGGGGGTGGTGGACGCTGGCGGGGCCGGCCTGCTCCATTTGGTGGAAGGCCTCGAGGGCTACCTCAAAGGCCTCCCCCTGCCCGAACCCCCGAAAATCGAACGCTACGCCCAGACTGC
>JAMCQK010000222.1 GCA_023382135.1 Deinococcus sp. | reverse complement strand
GTGGTGACCTCCTGGGTGAGCGAGCGCGCCAAGCCGTTTGGTCTCTACTACCCGCCGGATCCGGCCTCGCTCCGCACCAGCACCATTGGGGGGAACCTGGCGGAAAACGCCGGCGGGCCAAGCTGCTTTAAGAAAGGCGTGACTGGGGACTACGTGCGCTCCCTGGAATTTGTCGATAGCGCTGGAAGCGTCCACCAGCTGGGCAGAGAAACCTATGATCTCGCCGGGTTATTGGTTGGCTCCGAAGGAACGCTGGGCTTGATTACGGCGGTGGAGGTGGGCCTCGAGGCCCACCCTTTGTTCACCCGTACGCTGATGGCTTCTTTTGCCGAGGTGGGCCAGGCGGCGGAGGCTGTTTCCCAGGCCATCGCCGAAGGCGCGGTGCCATCCAAGCTGGAGTTCATGGACCAGGGCTGCATCCGCGCCGTGGAAGCTTACTTGGGCATGGGGCTGCCGGTGGACGCCGGGGCTATTCTGCTGGCGGACACCGACGGCGACGACCGGGAGACTGTGGAGCAGGAACTTTCTTGGGTGGCGGCTGCCTGCGAAAGAAACGGTGGGGCGGTCACGGTGGCCAAGAACGTTATGGAGTCTGAGCGGCTTTGGAGGGCCCGCCGGGCAGTCTCGCCTGCGCTGGGCCGCATCCGCTCGCAGCGGCTCAACGAGGACATCAGCGTTCCGCGCTCGTCCTTGCCCCAGGTGGTGCGGGAGATCGAGAACCTAGGCCGCCAATACCAACTTCCCCTGGTGCAGTTTGGACACATTGGGGACGGTAACTTGCACCCGAATATTATGTATGACCCCAGGCGGGATGACGTCGGCAAAGTGTGGGAGCTGGCGCACCAGGTGGCGCGCTTGGCGCTGCGTCACGGCGGGGTGCTTTCGGGTGAGCATGGGATTGGGCTGATGAAGAAGGAGTTCATGCTCGAGGCGCTGGGGAGGGAAGGCCTCGAGGCCTTGTGGGCTATCAAGCATGCACTGGACCCGGAGGGCATTTTTAACCCAGGCAAAGTATTGCCGCAGCTTGGGCATTGAGGCAATACGTAAACAAACCATTCGCATTTCATGGCAGCGTTAATAGGGCGGACTCGAGCCAGCCTCACCCACGGGCCACTTGAAAAGCAGGACGCCAGCCGTTTGTCCTATGACGGACCAGCCCAGCTCTTTCTTTTTGTTCTCCGCCTCCTACACTTAGAAAGATCGCTGATAGCGCAAAAGACGCAGCCTTGCACTTACCGAACCTTGTACCCTAGACCCTCCAAAACGGTTGCCGCACACTGGCGTTCATCCCGCGTTGCAAAACCCATCCGGATGGCCCCGCCCTCGTCCCGGATAGTCAACACTTCGAAATCCTTAATATTTACGCCCGCATCGCCCAGCGCGGTGGCCACCTTGGCGATCACGCCGGGTTTATCGGGTACCTGGACCACCAGGTCGTGCATCTCGGGAAGCAGGCTGCGCCGCACAATGGGCAGCGAGTCCCGCGTCTTTTTGGCTTCCTGGGCGGCCTCGAGCAAGACCTCGGGGTTATCGAGCAGCACTTCCAGATCCAGCAGCTTGCTGCGAAGGTCTTCCATCGCAAGCAGGATGGCCTGGCGGTTTTCCACCACCATATCCCGGCTCATCCGCGGGCTCCCGGAAGCCACCCGCGTTAGATCGCGAAAACCACCCGCCGCCAGGAACATCAAAAGCTCGCGGTCCGCGTCCTGGGCCACCAGCAGGTTGAGCGCCAGCGCCAGCAGATAGGGCAGGTGCGATACGCGCGCCACAAGCCGGTCGTGGAGGTCCGGTGCAATGACCAGCGGATAAGCACCCAGAGCTTCAACCAGCTTTTTCACGCGCTCAAGGACACCTGGATCGGTAGATGCTACCGGGGTGAGCACCCAGACCGCGTTCTGCAGCAGCCCCGCATGCGCGGCTTCCACGCCGGCTTTCTCGCTTCCCGCCATGGGATGCCCACCGACAAAATTGGGCAGCAGGCCCGAGAGGGTATTGACTACGGGATCCTTGACGCTGCCGACATCGGTCCAGAGGGTGTTGGCGCTGGCGAACCTGGCGATCTGGCCTCCTAGCTCACCCAGGCTGGCGGCGGGCGCGGCCAGAACGCCCAGGTCGAGCGCGCTTACCCACGCGCCCAGGTTGGCGTGGGTCTTGTCGGCCACGCCCAGAAAGAGTGCGGCTTCGAGGACTTGTGGATCCGGGTCAAAGGCGTGAACCTCCTCCGCCAGAAAACGCTCGCGCAGGCCCAAAGCTACACTGCCACCGAGCAGGCCGGTGCCAAAGACACCCACTTTGCCAAAGAGCGGTTTCAAACGCCTGCAACCTCTCTTGGCCTGGTGAACACTTTTCCCAACGCCGGCAGGAGCGCCTTGATCTGAGCCATCAGCTCGGCGAACTCGTGCTCGTGAAGCTGCTGGGGCGCGTCCGAGAGCGCCTTTTCCGGCTCTGGATGGGTTTCTACAATCAGGCCGTCGGCCCCGGCGGCCAGGCCCGCCAGCGCTAAGGGGGCTACCCAGGCCCGCTTGCCTGCCGGGTGCGAGGGGTCGATCCAGACGGGCAGGTGGGTCCAAGACTTGAGCACCGGCACCGCTGCCACATCCAGGGTGAAACGCGTGGCCTTCTCGAAGGTGCGGATGCCGCGTTCCACCAGGATCAAGTTTTTATTACCGGTAGACAGAATATACTCCGC
>JAMCQK010000135.1 GCA_023382135.1 Deinococcus sp. | reverse complement strand
GTGTTGAAGCCGGCGCCAGCAGTCCTTTTACCGGGACCCTGGCCGACGCCGAAGCCATCCTGAAACCATGGGCTAACCGGGCCGAGCTTTTGGGAAAAGAGCGCGCGGCGCTGGAAGAAGAGTTGCAGACCGTGCATCTTTTCGGCCAAGCGGCCAACACCCTGGCGGGACTTTGCCACGGGCTGGACCAGAGCGGGCGCCACGCCATCATTCCTTTCTTGGTGGGCAAGCAGGAGGAGCTTGAACCCGCCGAAAAGGCCTTGCAGGCGGCGCTTCCCCAAGCTTTCTTGCTGGATTCCTGCCCGCTGCAGAACCAGTGGGCAGCAGTAGTTGTGGTGCGAAAGGAAGGCCTCGAGGCCGCCCGGTCCGCGCTATCCCGTTTAGGGCTGGCCGAATGCTTTCTTTCAGGCGCCTATGGCTCCATGCCGCTTTCCAAAGCCGCGGACCGGATGAACGAGCGGGCCAAAATTGCCCCGGAAGAACTGGTGGGCATCCGTGAAGAGCTTTCCAAGCTCGGTACCGAGTCGCGCCAGACATTGCTGAGCCTCTGGACCCGCGCCAAGGACGAGGCGCTCCGCTACAAATCACTTTCGGAGCTGGCTGCCGGTACCTACGGTTACGCATTGATGGGCTTTGTGCCGATCAAGGCCAAGCCCAGAGTGGAAGAAGCCCTGGCGCGCCTGAAAGAAAGCATTGTCTACGCCTTTGAGCCCATTGACGAGCACCACGAGGGCCACCAGGTACCGGTCACGCTGGACAACCCCGGCTGGGCCCAGCCCTTCGAGCTTCTCCACGGTTTTCTCAACACACCCAAGTACGGCGGCTACGATCCCACGCTGACCATCGCCACTTTTTTCCCCTTTTTCTTCGGCATGGTGGTGGGTGATGTCGGCGTCGCACTTTTGTTTGCCTGGGCAGCCTGGTTCCTGGGGAAAAATGCCCGGCAGGGAAAGGTCTTGGAAATTAGTTTTCTCGGAGCCAAGCTGGGTCCCGTTATCCAGCGGAACTTGTCCCATATCCTCTGGTGGCTGGTTTTCTGGGGCATGGTGTTTGGCATCCTCTATGGAGAACTTTTCGGGACCCTGGGAGAGCGCCTTCACCTGTTCTACGACCCGAATCATGCGGAAGGGGCGGTCAAGGGCCTGGTTCCGATCCTTATCAACCGGCTGGACTTTGCCCGTACCTCGGGTCTCTTGATGCTGGTAAGCCTTGGCTTCGGCGTGCTCCACGTGTTGTACGCTTTCGCAATCCGCGCGTACCAGGGCCTCAAACACCGGCACCAGAGCCACTTCTGGGAAGGCTTCGGCTACCTGGCGGGTGCGGCGGGCCTGATCTCCTTCGCTTTCAAATTCATGTCCAAGAACCAGAACCCGGTCTTTGACTGGGTAGCGCTCATCGGGCTGGGCCTTTTCGTGTTTTCGGCTTTACAGGCACGTATGCCCTTGATGTTCGCCGAGCTTCCGGGCAAGGGCGGACAGATTCTCAGCTACATCCGTATCTACGCGGTGGGGGTGGCGGGGGCGGTGCTTTCCGACTTGGCGAACCAGGTGGGTTTTGGGCTTGCAGCGGCGCTCGGCCCGGTGGGCTGGGTGATAGGCGCACTTGCCGGCTTCTTGATTATGGTTTTTGTGTTAGCGCTTACCACGCTCGGTCACGTGCTCCAGCCGATACGTTTGCTCTGGATTGAGTTTGCCACCAACCTGGGTTTCTACGATGAAAGCGGCAGGCCCTACAGGCCTTTCAAGTCCGTTGGTTCCAATCTGAAGGGGTAAAGGAGAGAGTCATGATGAAGAAGGCTGTTTCATTTTTCGGTTTTGCGGCACTGGGCGCTCTGGCACTGGCACAGGAAGCGAGCGCTCCCGGCAGCGGTGGCAACTTTGCCGCTATTGGCAAGGGCTTGTCAATTGGCCTCGGTGCTTTGGGCACCGGCGTGGCACAGTCCGCCATTGGGGCCGCCGCCTTGGGCGCGGTGGTGGAAGACCGTAAGAACTTCGGTACCGCGATGATCTTTTTCCTGTTGCCAGAAACCTTGGTCATCTTTGGTCTGGCCTTCTCGTTCCTGATCAACTAGGTCCCGAGAGGACTCTTAGGGATGTCGAGACTCGAAGACATACTCAAGCTAGAGATCGGCTCGGAAATCAGCGCGCAAGCGGCTGAAGCCGAGGCTAAAGCCATTTCCATTCTGGAAACCGCCAAGGCCAAGGCCGAGTCGCTGCTGGCCTCGCGCCAGAAAGCCCTCGAAGCCGAGCTTGCCGCAGCCACAAGGCGCGCGGAAAGCGCTGCCGAACTGGTGGTGAACCAGGCGCGCATCCGGGCCCGGGGCCAGGTGATGGACCAGGTGAAGGCGGGAGTTCTGTCGTCGCTTGACTCTCTTGCCGCCAAGCCCGGCTACGCCCAGGTGCTGGTCAAGCTTGCGGACGAAGCGCTGGAAAGTTTAGGCCAAGCGGAAGCTATCGTGGTGAACCCAAGCGACCGTGGACACCTGGAAGGCTGGGCTGGCGCAAAAGGCCTCGAGGTCCGGACCGATGCCAACATTAAGCTTGGCGTCAAGCTGATTGCCAAGGGCGGTAAGGCCAACGTCCTGAACACGCTTACTGAGCGCCTGGAACGCGCCTGGGACGAGCTTTCGGTCAAGGCCTCCAAAGCCTTGTGGGGGTAGGGGTGTCGAACCGGGGAGAAGCTCGAAGGGC
>JAMCQK010000035.1 GCA_023382135.1 Deinococcus sp. | reverse complement strand
TCCCCAAGCCCGGCGGTGGGTTCTTCCAAGGTGCACCGGCGCGAGCAAGAGGCCTTGGTGGCCACAGCCCTGGGCGTCTAGCCGCCTTGGCCGTGAGCGCTGAAGCCTTGGATTTGCGTTAGCCTAGTGTGCGGAAAAGGGGCATGGCCCAGTGGAGGAAGCAATGGCTTATGAACTGAAGGTTCCGTCGGTGGGCGAGTCCATCGTCGAGGTTGAAATTGGCCAGTGGCTGAAGAAAGAAGGCGATACCATCCGCCGCGACGATCCCCTGGTGGAACTTGTGACCGACAAAGCCACGCTGGAACTTCCCGCTCCGGTGGATGGCGTCTTGGAAAAAATCATGATGCCCCAGGGCTCCATGGCCCAGGTGAACCAAGCGATTGCGCTTTTGAAAGAAGGAGCGGTAAGCGGGGCTGTCGCCGAAACGCCCAAGGCCGCTCCCGCAGAGGTGCCTGTAACCGCGGCTGAACCCAGGGTGATGCCCGCCGCCGAGCGAGTGATGGTGCAAAAGGGGCTGCTCGCTTCACAAGTCGAGGCCACCGGCCCGGGAGGCCGCATCCTAAAAGAAGACGCTGAGCGCGCGGCAGTGTCCAAAGCCGCGCCCACAGCGATTACACCCGCGGCTCCCGCTCCATCCGTACCCCTCGCTGCCAAAGACCCAGGCCGCCCCTGGCGCCAGGATGAAGTGGTGCCCATGACCCCCCTGAGGCGGCGTATTGCCGAGCGGCTACTTTCCGCGCAGCAGAATGCCGCCATGCTTACCACCTTCAATGAAGCGGACATGTCTGCGGTGCTGGAACTTCGCAAAGAGTACGGCGAGGCCTTTCTCAAAAAGTACGGGGTCAAGCTCGGCTTCATGTCGTTCTTTGTGAAGGCCTCGGTCCAGGCCCTGCAACAGATTCCCCAGCTGAACGCCGAGATCCAGGGAAGCCAGATTGTCTACCACAAGTACTACGACATCGGCATTGCCGTGGGCGGTGGCGAGGGCCTGGTGGTGCCGGTGCTGCGCGACGCCGACCGGCTGAACTTCGCCGAGATTGAACGCGCCATTACCGATTTTGCCGGGCGCATCAAGGCCAGAAAAATCATGCCCGATGAACTGGCGGGCGGAACTTTTTCCATCACCAACGCGGGCGTCTACGGCTCCACCCAGGGGACTCCTTTCTTGAACCCGCCGCAGGTGGGCGTGCTGGGGATGTACGCCATGCAGGAAAAACCCGTGGTGCGGGGCGGGCAAGTGGTGGTGCGGCCCATTATGGGTCTGGCGCTCACCTACGACCACCGCCTGGTTGACGGGCGCGAGGCCGGGCTCTTTTTGCAGAAGATTAAAGAGCTGATCGAGAATCCGGTGCGGCTGACACTAGAGGTTTGAATATATGCCGAACCCAAAACGCCGAATAACTGAAGCCGCAGGCCTGTTGCTGGTCGCCGGGTGTTCAGCGGAGCGAGGCGACTATGCCTAAACATCAACTGGTTGTGATCGGCGCCGGGCCCGGCGGTTACGTGGCCGCGATTAAGGCGGCGCAGCTTGGCTTGGACGTGGCCTGCGTCGAGAAAGAACCAGCTCTTGGCGGAACCTGTCTGCGCGTGGGCTGTATCCCTTCCAAAGCCCTGCTGGACTCGACAGAGCATATCTATCGCGCCAAGCACGGGCTCATTGGCGCCAAAATTGGCCAGGTCCTGGTTGATCTGCCGGGCCTGATGCTGCACAAAGACAAAGTAGTCAAGGCGAATACCGATGGCATTGAGTTCTTGTTCAAGAAGAACAAGGTGACCCGGTACCAGGGCCACGCGCGGTTTGTGGCGCCGGGAAAGATGGTTGTCGAGGGAGCGGAAAGGGTGGACCTCGAGGCCGACCGGATCATCGTTGCCACCGGCTCCAAGGTCTCGCTGCTTCCTGGTGTGGAACTCGACTACGACCGCGTGGGCACCAGTACCGAGGCGCTCTCGTACCAGGAAGTTCCAGAAACCCTGGTGGTGATTGGCGCGGGCATTATCGGCTTGGAGCTCGGCTCGGTCTGGCACCGGCTCGGTTCCAAGGTGATTGTGCTCGAGTACCTGCCGCGCGTTCTTCCCGGCATGGACCAGGAAGTGGCGCGCTCGGCGGAAAAGATTTTCAAAAAACAGGGCCTGGACATTCGCACCGGTGTGCGCGTGACCAAGGCGTACCCCAAAGGGCGCAAGGCTTTTGTGGAGTACGAAGGCGGCGAGCCCTTGAAAGCAGACCGGGTACTGGTGGCTGTGGGGCGGGCGCCGAATACCGAGGGGCTGGGCCTCGAGGCCCTTGGCATCACGCTGGACGAGCGCGGCCGCATCCCGGTAGACGGCCACTTCCAAACATCGGTTCCCGGTGTCTACGCCATCGGCGATGTAATACGCGGAGCTATGCTGGCGCACAAGGCGGAAGAAGAGGCAGTCGCCGTGGTGGAGCAGATAGTCAGCGGCTACGGCCACGTGGATTACAACTCCATTCCCAACGTGGTCTACACCCATCCCGAAATTGCTTCTGTGGGCAAGAGCGAGGAAGAGCTCAAAGCCGAGGGCGTACCCTACAAAAAAGGCAGCTTCCCCTTCCAGGCCAACGGACGCGCCCGCGCCATGAACGACACCGAAGGCTTCGTCAAAGTTTTATCGCACGCCCAGACCGACCGCGTGCTGGGGGTGCACATCATAGGTCCCCGCGCGGGAGACCTGATTG
>JAMCQK010000132.1 GCA_023382135.1 Deinococcus sp. | reverse complement strand
TCCAGAACGTTTCGCGCCTCATCCGCTTTGGGCGCGAAGTCGGGGAAACTTCCCTCTGGCTTGGCGCGCCAGCGCGCGTACTCCACGGCGAGCGCCAGCGCCCTGGCCGCCGATTCCGGGAAACGGTAGACCGGTATCTGTTCTTTGGCTCCCCCGCCGCCAGGCCCGTTTCCAGACTTTTCCGAAGACGCGATCCACTCGCCCTCGATCAACACCCGGGGCCTTCCCCCGGTCATGAAACAAGCCAGTACGGTTTTGTCGCAACCGCTTGCCCGCGCGGTTTGGAGGGCTTGCAAGAAGCTCTGGATATACCTCTCTGGAGATACAGGGGCCATGGGCACCAAGAGCAACATCAAGCTTTCAAAGCTGGTATCCGCCAAGAGCTCCGCGACCTTGGCCGCGTAGTCTTCGGGCCGTGCTCCAGAACCCAGATCAAAGTGAGACACGCTGATATTTACCGGCTTGGCGGTACCGCCGCGCCCGGCCAGGCGCAAGGCCTCGAGGGCCAGGTTCCCCGGCCCGCTGGCGTTGGTGAGCAGCGCGACCCGGTGGGTGCCGCCCTGTCCGAACTTGGGGAGCGGCTGGTGGGCGAGCAGCGCCGCGGCGTCGAACATCTCTTCCAGGCTTTCGGCCCGGATCACCCCCGCCTGCTGGAAAAGCGCCTCCACCACCGTGTCCCGTCCAGGCCGCACCGCCAGGACCGGCTTCTTGCGCCCAACTCTTCGGGCCAGCCGGGCGAAGCGTCTGGGATTACCAAAAGACTCCAGGTACAAAAGTATCAGGGCGGTCTCCGGGTCGTCTTCCCAAAACTGAATCAGGTCGTTGCTGGAAACGTCCGCTTTTGCGCCAAGACTCACGAAGCTGGAAATACCCAGGCCCATCTCCGCCGCGTACTCGAGCACTGCGAGCCCCAGTGATCCGCTCTGCGACGAGAGCGCAATTCTCCCCCTGGGAGGAAGCCCCACCAGACCCGCCGCCAAGCGGATCTCTGGATGCGTGTGCGCGATGCCGAGCGAGCCCGGCCCCACGATGCGCATGCCATGACTGCGGCACACCTCGCTCAAGGCGTGGGTCTGTTCCGGTGAAAGGCCCACCGTGAGCACCACCAGGGCGCGCACGCCGCGTTCACCGCAGGCTTCGGCAACGTTCACCACCTGGTTTGGTGGCGTAGCAATGACCGCCAGATCCACCGGACCAGGTATAGCCTTCACCGAAGGGTATGCCAGGATAGAACCCACCACCAGCACCTCGCCCGCCGGGGTGGCTTCCGGGTTTACCGGATACACGGGTCCTTGAAAGCGGCTGCGAACAAGATTATCCAGCACGCGGTAGCCCACGCTTTCGGCCTCGCGTGAGGCCCCCACCACCGCAACCCCGCGCGGCCTGAAGAAGGGCAGCAACGAGGCCACCGTGGAGACCCGTTCGCGCAGCTCAAACTGAGCCACCGTCTTTTCGCTGGGTTCTATCTCGAACTCTACTTCCACTTCTCCTGAATCCCGTTCGGCCTTCACATTGAAGCCGCTGGCTTTGAAGACATCCAGCATGGCTTGGTTATGGGCCAGCGTATAGGCACGGAAGCGCCGAATCCCCCGGCGCGCCGCGATCAACGCCAGGCGCTCGAGCAGGAGCGAGCCCAAGCCCTTGCCCTGGAACCAGTCATCCACCAAAAAAGCTACTTCGGAGCTGTCCGAGCCTTTGCCCTCCTGCACGTATTCCCCGGTAGCAATAATGCGTTCGGGCTCGCCCGAGAGCACCACCAGGGTTACTTTTTCCTCGTCCTTGGGTTGCTTCAGCAGTAGCTCCGCCGCGGCTTCGGCGCTAACCTCGTTAAAAAAGCGCAACTTGCGGGCCTCGGGGGAGAGCCTTGAGAGGAACTCCACGAAAAGCGGCAGGTCCTCTTTGGTGGCTGGTCTTAGGGTGGCGGTTCTGCCGTCCTTGAGCAGCACCGGACCGGCCTCGAGGGCGTACTGCGGCGTTGGGGCTGGGAAATACCGTTCGCGCACGTCAGCCTCCTGCTACTTAGCTTATGCCTATTATTCATGGTATTGCTCCAACTTGAAAGTAGTAACTGGACTTGTTACAATTGTAGAGTGAATCTGATAGAAGGTCTTTTTCAGGCAGTATTCGACTCGATCTTCCGGGTCAGGGTGGAGTGGCCCGCTAGGTGGGCCAGCTATTCGGGCTTAAGACAAGGCCTCGAGGCCAGCCGGGAGCACATTCTGGCGCGCATCGGCGAGTCCACCATCGACTATTCCAACTTGGAGCAGTTGCGGCATATTATCGGCATCGAAAAGTGGGGTCAGCGCCGCTTGAGGGTTGCCTTGGGCGAACCCCTTTTGCGCGACAACCACCGGGACCACATTCCCTTCTTTCTGGGTCAGTCTGGGTGGGTGCAACTCATCACCGAGTTCAAAGCCACGCGCGAGGAAACCATTCTGCTTCTGGGCGTGTTGGAAAAAGCGAGGGTGGACAGCGTGCGCATCCCCCATAACAACCTCGGCTCCTTGAGCGTTAAGGGCTGGCTCCGTTACCTGCTCCTGCATGCCGAGTTCGAGAGCCGGAAGCTGAGACCGATACACGAACAGGTTCCCAACGACTGGTAGCTGAAGCCGCGGGTCTCGCGCTCGGTCTCGGCGAGCCAGTCCTCAAACTTGTTGGCGTTAATGGTGCGCGTATTGAAAACGCGGCTGGGCAAGAGCACTTTGGCC
>JAMCQK010000068.1 GCA_023382135.1 Deinococcus sp. | reverse complement strand
GCGAGAGTTCGGCCTCGAGGACATCCTTCCTTCCCACCAGCACCACCGGCACGCCCGCCTTGGCCGCGAGCAAGGCTCCCGCGACCGTCTCCTTGGGGGCGAAATCACCGCCCATGGCGTCTAAAGCGATGGGTTTCATGTGGATAGCTTAATGCCTAACGCTAAACACCGTGCCCTTTACGCCGAAAGCACCTGCGGCTCGCGGCAGCAAAAAACCCTCAGCGGTTCCGAGGGCTTTCAAGACCAAGAATTGTTACACCGGCGCTGGAACGTGCTTGGAGATGCGCGCCTCAAAGTTGCGCTTGGGAGCGGCTCCCACCATAACTTCGGCGGGCTCGCCGTTCTTGAACAGGATGACAGTGGGAATGCTCATCACCCGGTAGCGCATGGCGGTCTGGGGGTTGGCGTCCACGTCCAGCTTGGCGACAGTCACTTTACCGGCGTAGTCCTTGGCCAGCTCCTCCATTACCGGGGCTACCATGCGGCAGGGCCCGCACCAGGCGGCCCAAAAATCCACCAGCACCAAGGAGTGCTGCTTGAGGGTCTGGTCAAAATTGGCGTCGTTAACTTCTATGGGTTTGGACATATCAACCTCGTGGTGTCTACTCTAGCACTGCAGCTTCATGTTACGGGAATGCCCCTCACCTTTAGGGTATGCGGCAATACCTAACCTTGGCCTAGTAGACTGCTCTCTGATGACGCCCCTGATCCCCAAAGAGGCTCTAAGGCTTTGGGAAGAAGGCCGTTACTGGGAGGTCCACGAGGCGCTGGAGTCCTTGTGGATGGGCTTTTCCGGCCACGACCGCGAGCTGTTGCAGGGAGTCATTTTGCTGGCTGCAGCCCTGCACAAGGCCAAGACCAACCCCAGGGGCGGCTGGCGGAACTTTAATAAAGCCCGCAAACACCTGGAATGGATCCCGGAACAATACAAGGGCGTATGGGTAGCGGAGTTGTTGCAAGAGGTGAAACAAGCCCTGGAAGTACCCGGTTATTTGCCGCGCTTTCCCCTCCAGAGCCCTTGAGCATCTGCATGCCTAAGCTTGCGGGGCGTTCAAGCTTTTGATTTAGCGTGTTGCACCGATACACTAGAGCGGTGAGCGCACTGGTCTACGCCTACCGGGGCAGCCTGGTGGAGAACCTGCACCGCCTGTCGGCTGCCATAACAGATCCAGAGGGCAAGCTGCTGGCCTACGCGGGCGACCCGGACCGGGTGGCGTTCCTGCGCTCCTCAGCTAAGCCGTTCCAGGCGCTGGCGCTCTTTACTTCTGGTGCAGCGGAAAAATTTCAGATTACCCAGGAACAGCTGGCCCTCGTCGTCGCCTCGCACGAAGGCAGCCAGCGGCACGTTGCCGTGGCCCAGGAGCTGCTTGGCAAAATAGGCCTGGGGCCGGAGTATCTGGCCTGCGGCGTTCACCCGCCTGGTTCCCGCGAGGCGCGGCGGGAGCTGGCGGCAAGCGGAGCGGAACCTTCGGTTTTGCATAACAACTGTTCCGGCAAACACTCGGGAATGCTGGCGGTGGCGCTTGCCTTGGGTGCGGATCCAAAAGGATATGAGCTGCCCGAACACCCGGTACAGCAGTTGAACTTTCGAGCTATCCGCGATCTCGCAGGCGTCAGCGCGGTTCCTTACGCTATAGACGGGTGCAGCGTGCCCACCTTTGCGCTTCCCTTGACCAAGGCAGCCCGCATGTTTGCTTTGCTGGCGGCGCCCCAGGCCGCGCCGGAGAAGTATCGCCTTGGTCTCGAGCAGGCTTTCCAAGCCATGCGGGCATACCCGGAGCTGGTGGCTGGAGAGGGCAGCATAGATACCGTGCTGATGCGCAAAGCGGCGGGCTTGGCCGCCAAGCGCGGCGCGGATGGTTACTACGGGATGGCCCTCTGCGAAAGCCGCTGGGGGCCCTTGGGAATTACCCTCAAGGTTGAAGACGGCAGCCAGACCGCGCGCGAGCCGGCGGTTGTGCGGCTCTTGGAACTGCTCGGTGCCCTTTCTCCCGACGAACCGCTTGAGTGGCGCAGGCCGGCGATCAAGAACCACCGCGGCCTCGAGGCCGGCCACCTGCAGGCCGATATCCGGCTCACCTGGCTCTAGCACTCCGGTGTACCCGGATCCCACCGAACCACTTGTCCGTGAAACCTTGATGAGCCCGCGTTCGAGGTGTCCATGTTGTTGCCGGATACCCAGACCGCCGAAACCCACACCCCTAACAGCAAACGGCTAGACTCTTGAGTGTGAGTCCCATACCCCTTTTGTTCCTGACGCTCTTCAACAGCATCCTTGGGCTTTCAATCTTGTTCCCCATCATCGGCCCACTGGCGCGGGAACTCCACCTTTCCGAGGTCCAGACCGGTTTATTCTCCACCGGCTACGCGCTCATGCAGTTTGTGCTTTCGCCTTACTGGGGCCGCCGCAGCGAAGTAGCGGGGCGCAAGCCCATTTTGCTGCTGGGAATTCTGGGCTTTTCGGCCGGGTTTTTCCTGTTTGCTTTTTTCGCCTGGTTGGGCTACCGCGGCGTGCTCTCGGGCTATGCCCTGTTCTTGCCCATGCTGGCGTCCAGGCTTTTGGGCGGCGCATTTTCCTCCGCTACCCTGCCCACCGCCCAAGCCTACTTGGCCGATATCACCACCAGAGAAAACCGCACCCAGAGCTTTGCGCTCTTGGGCGCGGCCTTTGGGCTGGGGATTATCTTTGGCCCGGCGCTGGGCGCGGCGCTTTTGGGGCCGG
>JAMCQK010000011.1 GCA_023382135.1 Deinococcus sp. | reverse complement strand
GGAGCTGGTTGAAACCTTGAAGCGGGAGTACAGCCGCGCGGGTATTGGTACGCTTGCGGTCAAACAGATTCTTTTTGACCAGATGATGAAAGCCAGCGAGCCTATTCGAGAAAAGGCCCGGTGGTTGCGCGAGAACCCGGATTACGTTCGCGACGGCCTCGAGGCGGGAGCGCGGCGCGCGCGAACCATTGCCAAGGCCACCATGGAAGAAGTACGCGAGAAGATCGGCCTTTTACGGCCAAGGTCCGTGGGTTCTGCATGATTGTCCTCGAGTTCGAAGGCTTCAAAGGCAGCGCCGCCGATCTGGCGCTAGCGGTACGCAGGGGCGGGATTTCGGCCACGGCGTTGCCGATTCTTCTTCTGGTAGACCAGGCGCTAGCGCGGGTGAAGGCCCTTGGTCTGGAGGAGCGGAGTGAGTTGCTGCCGCATATGACACAGCTTCTACTCTTCAAGCTGCGCGCCACGCTCCATGTAAAACAAGTGCTGGCGGAAGACATCGAAGACCTCGAGGCCGAAGACGCCCATCCCATCCTGCAAGCGCTGGTCGAGCTGGAAGAAGCCATCCTGTTTTTGCAGCAGCGCTCCAAGGAGCGCGCCCACATACTGCCGGTGCCGGCACCGCCTTTGCCCAGAGACCGGCGTCTGCGCCCTTTGCCGCTGGATGCGCTGGTCCGGGCGGTGGCGCCTTTTGCACAGCGCGCCGAATTGGACATCGAACCGGAACGTTTTGGCTTGCGTGAGGCCTGGGAAAGGCTCAAGGGAGTTTTTTCCCAGGTGCGCAAGCTGGTTTTTTCACGGCTGCCCTTCAGCACCTGGACCGAACAGACAGTGGGGTTTTCCGCCCTGCTCGAGGCCGCGCGGGTGGGCCAGGTGAAGCTTAATCAACAGGGTAATTTTGCCGACCTCGAGGTCGAATATCTAATGGAGGAAACACTACCCCTTTTTGCTGAGCCCTCCAAAGAACCCGTGTCCTAATTTACACAACGCTTTTGCAAGCCCAAGAAAAAATCCCGTAGCATGAAGCCAGGAGGCGCTCATGCGCGAAGTGTTCATTATTTCCGCCGCCCGCACCCCTATTGGAAAGTTTGGCGGGGCACTCAAGGACCTCTCACCCGCCGACCTTGGTGCCCATGCTATCCAAGCTGCGTTGGAACGCTCTGGAGTAAAGGGGGAGGCTCTCGATCTAGTGGTGATGGGCAATGTCTTGCGCGCCGGCCACGGCCAGCTGGTGCCACGCCAGGCATCCTTCAAGGCGGGCGTGCCCAAGGAAGTGGACGCCTACGCAGTGGACATGGTCTGCAGCTCGGGTATGCAGGCTATTGCCAGCGCGGCTACCGCAATTAAAGCAGGGGAGGCCGAGCTAGTGCTGGCGGGGGGAATGGAGTCCATGTCGCAGGCAGGCTTTTACCTCTCCGCGCGGGCGCGCTGGGGGTACAAGTACCTGGCTGGTGCCCCCGAACAGGTCCAGGACATCTTGCAGCGTGATGGCCTTTCCGACCCCATCTCCGGTGAGGCCATGGGCGAACAGGCCGAGCGCCTGGCCGCCGAGTATGGCATAACCCGCCAGGAACTGGACGAAGCCGCCCTCAAGTCCAACTGGCGGGCGGCGGAGGCCACCCAAAAAGGGCTTTTCAAGCCTGAAATTGCCCCCGTCCAACTCAAGACCCGCAAAGGGGCTGAACTCTTCGAGAAAGACGAAGGTTTCCGCTCCGAGACCACCTTGGAATCCCTGGCCGCGCTCAAACCTGCCTTCAAGAAAGATGGCGTACTCACTGCGGGAAATTCCAGCCAGATCTCCGATGGCGCGAGCGCGCTGGTGCTTGCCAGCAAAGATGCCCTAACCCGGTACGGACTGAAGCCCTTGGCAAAAATCTTGGGAGCCACCTGGGCCGCGGGTGAGCCTTGGCGGTTTCCGGAAACGCCGGTCCCGGCGGTCAAGAAGCTATTGGGAAAGCTTTCTATGCAGGTTTCAGACTTTGACCTCTTCGAGAACAACGAGGCCTTTGCGCTCAACAACATTCTCTTCAGCCGGCTGCTGGGTGTTTCCTTCGACAAGCTCAACGTTCATGGGGGTGCAGTCGCCCTCGGCCACCCCATAGGTGCCTCCGGTGCGCGTATTGTGACCACATTAGTTCATGCTTTGATCCAAAACCAAGGGGCCAGAGGTCTGGCCGCCATCTGCCACGGCACCGGCGGGTCAACCGCCTTGGCGCTTGAGCGGGTCAACGCATCCCAATATTAGTGGCTCCCCCAGAGAAAGTCCAGATGCTTTGCTATGTTTCATACGAGTATCAATGGCTCCGCAAACCACCGATCGGTTGATTTGCAATACCTACGGCGGCTTGTTAGATTACAGAAGAGGCCGGGATAGCACCTCAGAGCGAAAGCGCAAGATTGAGCGTGGTACCTGGCTTACTGGAATGAAGATTATAAGGAGGAAAGTTAATGAAGAAAGCAACTTTAGGCGCATTGCTAGCCCTAGGCTTTGGCGTGGCTTTCGCGGCGGTGCCGAGCAACACCCACCTGATCATGTCCTCGGCAGACATCCCGACCCTGGACCCCACAATGGTGTACGACACCGCCTCCGGCGGGCTTGCAGAGAATGTCTATGAAACCTTGGTTGGCTATAAAGGCAAGAGCGTCAGCGAGCTCGAGGGCGTGCTGGCTACCTCTTGGACAGTTTCCGGGGACGGCAAAGAATACACTTTCACCCTTCGCAAGGGCGTGAAGTTCCACTCCGGCAACCCTTTCACCTGTGAAGATGCCGAGTACAGCATCCGGCGTAACCTGGTGGTCAATAACCCAGACTCCGGCAACTGGTTCATGGCCGAGTCTTTCTTTGGTACTGGCGGCAACGCCTCGGACGAGCCCGATCTGGTTACCTGGGCCGCCATTACCAAGGGCGTGAAGTGCAATGCCCAGGGCCAGTTGGTGCTCACGCTGCCCAAAGCCGACCCCGCCCTGCTGGTCAAGCTGGCCTATACCGGCCAGTCCATTGTGGACAAGAAGCACGCGGTGGCGCTCGGCGAATGGGATGGCACCGAGAAGACCTGGAAGCAGTGGGTGGGCAAGGACCTGAACGACTCCGCCCTTTCCAACAAGCCCTCCGGCACCGGCGCCTATATGTTTGTGCGCAAAGACGCCGCCACCTACGTCTTCAAGGCCTTTGATGGCTACTGGGGCGGCAAGCCCAAGATCGAGAACGTGATCTACCAGATCGTCAAGGAGCAGGCCACCCGCCTCGAGGCCCTTAAGAAAGGCGACGCCGACGTTGTGGAAACCGGTGGACGCCCGGCACTCGCGCAGCTGCAGGGTGTTCCCGGCTTGAAAGTCTTTGACGGCATCCCCAACAACGCCTCTACCGTTATCTTCATGAACGAGAACATTAAGAACCCGGACATTCTGGGTAGCGGCAAGCTGGACGGCAAGGGTATCCCAGCCAACTTCTTCTCCGACGTTAATGTCCGCAAGGCATTCTCTTATTCCTTCGACTACGACCGCTACATCAAGGAAGTGCAGCTGGGCAAGGGCACCAAGCGCACCATGGCCCTCCCCGACATGTTCTTCGGCTACGACAAGAACGTGAAGATGTACAGCTACGACCCCAAACTGGCCGCCGCCTTCTTCAGAAAAGCCTTTGGTGGCCAGCTGTGGGAGAACGGCTTTGTGCTCAAGGCCAGCTACCGCGCCGGGAGCGTGGTCGCCCAGACGGCCATGGAAATGCTCAAGGCCAGCGTGGAAAAGCTCAACCCCAAGTTCAAGATCGAGCTCACTGCCAAGCCCTGGTCTGAGTTCCTCTCCTCCAGCCGCCAGAGCAAAGAGGCCATGATTATCCTGGGCTGGGCTCCAGACTACGCCGACCCGGATAACTTCATTTACACCTTCTACCACTCCGATGGCTTCTACAAGCCCCGCCTGAACTTCTCCGACCGGGTGATGGACGGCCTGATTGAGCAGGCCCGCCAGACCACCGACCGCGCCAAGCGCCAGGCGCTGTACAGCCAGGTGGGCAACCGCGGTTACGAGCTTGCGCCGTTTATCCTGGTGCCCGCTGGTGTGGGCTTCTTGGTCTACAACGACAAGATCAAAGGCCTGGAAGAGAACTACAACATCATGCTTTCCGGCGGCTACTTCTGGAAAGACATCTCTAAATAGTTTCTAAAGCTAGAGGCCCACGGTGTTTGCATTTATCGTCCGACGCTTGCTATTTCTTCCCGTTGTCATTTTTGTCCTGACGGTAATCATCGTGGGCCTCTTGCAACTTTTGAGCCCAGAGCGGCGGGCCGCCGCCTATGTAACTAACGAGCAGCAGGCCCGTAACCTCGAGGCCATCATCAAGGATCACGGCCTCGACCAGCCTTTTCACATTCAGTACTGGATGTGGCTGAAGTCGGCACTCAGGGGAGACCTTGGTTTCTCCAAGGCGTCAAACAAGCCTGTAGTTGCCACCATCAAGGAACGTTTTCCCTCCACCGTAGAACTTGCCGTCTATTCGCTCATTCCGCTACTAGGATTTGGCATCTGGTTTGGCACTATAGCCGGGCTCAACCGTAACAAGTTTGTGGACCAGTTTGCCCGCATCTATGCCACCATCACCAACAATATTCCCACCTTTGTGCTCGGGGTCATCCTGCTGGTGATTTTTTATGGTTTTTTTAATCTTGCTCCAGGACCTGGACAGCTTTCCCCGGAAAATCAAGTGAATCTGATAATCAAGCCTGTCCCCCGCATCACAGGAATGTTAAGTTTCGATGCTCTTTTGGCCGGGAACTGGGTGATCTTTTGGGATGTCTTAAGGCACCTGATCTTGCCGGTGATAACGCTGACCACAGTTTCTACCTCCACGCTGATTATGGTCACTCGCGGAAGTCTGATCGACACCCTGTCACAGGACTATGTGCGTACCGCGCGCGCCAAAGGCCTGCCTGAACGGGTGGTCAACCTCAAGCATGCCCGGCGCAACGCGCTGCTTCCGGTCGCTACGCTTGGTGGTTTTCAGGTGATCGGCCTTTTGGGAGGGGCCATTATCACCGAAACCATCTTTGCTTGGCCAGGGGTGGGTTCGTGGGGTTCGGACGCAGCCGCGCGTTTTGACGTGGCTGGCATTCTAGGGTTTGCGCTTTTAGCTGCGGTCGTCACGGTTTTGATGAACTTAGCAGTGGACCTCTTGTACGCAGTGATTGATCCAAGGATTAGGTTTGACTAATGACGATGACCGCATCCAAACAAGGAAGCGAAAAACGAGAAACCTTTTGGACCTCGAGGCCGGTCAGGCGCTTTCGCCGGAACAAACTGGCTATTGTAGGACTTTCTTTAGTAACCCTTTTTGTGCTGGTGGCGGTTTTTGCTCCACTATTGGCTCCGGCGCCAAAAGTAGGGAATAACTGCCAGCGGGATCTGGGAATTACCGATCCCCGCCAGGTTTACAACATTGCCTCCCCCATGTTTTGGAAGGCGGTGTTTGCTCCCCCGCCAAGCTGCTACCAGATCGCGCGTATCAACTACCGGGCGGAGCCATCCCCCCCAGGAAAGCCCATACAGACCGAGTTTGGTGAAGTAAGGCCGCTGGTGGGCACCAGCAACGGCTACGACGTCTGGTACGGACTTGTTTGGGGGTCCAGGACCGCGCTCAAGCTGGCTGTTATTGTGGTTTCCTTCAATGTCCTTATAGGGATTATCTTTGGCAGCCTCTCGGGCTACTTTGGGGGCTGGGTGGACAACCTTATTCAACGCCTGATTGATATTATCTTTGCCTTCCCGGGGCTGGTCTTGATTATTGTTATCACTACGCTTTTAGGGCCAAGCCTTACCAACGTTATGATTGCGTTCGTTGCCACGGGGTGGGCTGGCTATGCCCGCGTGCTCCGTGGCGAGGTTCTTAAGGTAAAGGCGTTGGAGTTTGTAGACGGGGCGAGGGCGCTGGGAGCGGCCGATACAAGAATCATGTTCAGGCATATTTTGCCTAACGCGCTCACCGCCGTTACCGCTATCGCTGTTCTTGATCTGGGTTCTTTGCCGCTTTCGGCGGCGGCCCTTTCGTTTTTGGGTATTGGGTTGCCTATTGGCTTTGCGGACTGGGGCCAGCTTATCAACGCGGCCAAGGCTTGGATTCAAGGGCCGTATGGGCAGCCGTTCGCTTACTGGTATGTAAGCTTCTTCCCCGCCATGACCATCATCTTGTTTGGCCTGGGGTGGAACCTGTTGGGTGGCGCAGTACGTGACGCGCTTGACCCAAGAGACTAGTACTGGGCATGTCCGAACTCACTGCGTGTTGGTAATAAAGCCTGGAAAGAACTAATGCCTTCTTCACGCTCCAACGTTCTTCGGCAATGGGTGTACAATGAGCTTTTATGCCGGTTGGTGCCAGCCACGATGAATCCCCGTGCAGCAGAGACAAGGACGTTTTCCCTAGGCGTTATCCCGGTAAGGTGGCTTACAGTAGCTATATCTATGGGGCCACCTGCCACCGGGGTGGGGCGCATATGGCTATGGCAAGCTTGCCAAGGAGGCGGATATGCCAACTGAAGACAAAAAACGTACTTGGGTGGAAGAGGTGGAAGTCGGAGGGAGCCAGCTGCTCGAGAAAATAAAGGACCTGGTGGCGGAAGGGAACGCTCGGCGGGTCATCATCAAAACCAAGGAAGGGAGCGAGCTTTTGCAAGCGCCGCTCACGGTAGGCGTCGTGGCCGGCGGGTTGATTACCTTAGCGGCGCCTTTGCTGGCGGCGTTGGGGGCGCTGGCGGGGTTGGTGACGCAGGTGAAGTTGCAGATCATCCGGGAAGAACCGGTTGAAAAGGGCGAAGAACGGAAGCCAGAAGAACACCTGGGCTCTTAAGGGTAGCTCTCTGTATTGGCGGGAGCTTGGGCCCGGTGTTTCACCTCAGGCTATTTTGACCAGATGGGGAGCAGGGCCTCGAGGCCTACCTCGTCCACACTCCACTGCTCTTCGGCCACCTGAAACTCGCTCTGGGTGACCAGAAAACGGGCGGCTTCCTTTAGCGTTTCTTCTACCCAGACACTATCCCACCCCAGAATTGTGAACCCCACAACTTCCCAGCCCCAGTTATCCTGCCCGGCAAGCCTGGCGGCTGAAACCGGGTAGCGGGCTTTTAATCGCTCCATCGCCGGCTTAACCAAAGCGCGTTTTTCCTTGAGGCTCCTGACCCAAGGCATCTCCAGCCGCGCGGTGTATGTTCCCAGATAGGCTTTCATCAGGCCAAGGCGTTCAGGAACACTGTAGACGCTGGCCAATGCTTTCTGCAAGCGAGCCGTCGTTACTGGCGGTAGTGTCAAGCGTCCTCTGGATCCCGCAGAGACTTTACTTGCGTTTGCTCACACGCTTGTTGAGGACTGGCCTTGGGTATCCGGCAGGCCCTTTCATTGCCCGCAGACAGCCTCAAAGGCGCCGCTTCGGAATTGGTAACCGCGCCATGCGCAGCCCAGGCCCTCCAGATAAGCCGTTCGCTCCGCGTCGTAAGCCTGGCTCTCTTGTGTGAAGCAGCCGCCACCATCAACCACCTTGATAACCAGCTTCAGCTTGGCACAGTAAAAGTCCATAATATACGGCCCAATCTGCCTTTGGCATCGAAAATAAGGGGTAGTGCAAAGTACCGGAGGAGTCTTGGCCCATGCGCAATGTAGGAGACCGGCTGAGACCCTCCCGGCTGACGCCATCCCCCCTTTATAGGGGGATGAACCGACCCGTACTGAATAGCAAAAATTGTGCTAGCTCAGGGTGCTGGTGGTTACCTGCGCTTGGAGTTGATTTTGGATTGGGGGCTGGTGTTAGCCTGAGAAGCCCAAGGGGGTGTTCTTATGAAAAGGTGGCTTGGCTTAACAGCAATGCTATTAAGCAGTTTGCTACTGACTTCGTGCGGCGCAAATACTTCTACCTCTGAACACGGCTCCAGATCCTTGACAGAGGCATAAAGTGCCCAACTGAAGGCGCAGATGTTGAAGGACCCCGCTTACCGGCAGTTTGAGAAGGACTTCATAGCTAAGAACCCCGGTATGAAAGACCTTCTTGAAGCAGCAGGTGTTCATTCTATGTTCCAGCTAGACCCCGGGAAGATTTACGTTCTGAATAGCTCGGATGGGACCAAAACGCTACGGATTATCGATGACTCTGAAGGACGGGTAACGCCTCAGTACACGGGATTGGTCAATGTGTCGGGCGAATCCTCTCTAAATTACTACCTTTTCTTGTTCTCACTCCAAGGCACGTCAACTACAAACGGAAGTTGTACCGGTCTACCCATATCTATTCCCCAAGCCAGTGCCAGCGCTTACGTGTATGGTCCAGCTTCAACCTCTCGAACCGCCTATGGCTCTTACAGTGTTTCGGCTAATGTAGCCATTAGCCGACCTCCCACAGGTGGCTACTCGCTGTCAGGCTACCATACCAATAATAGTTGCTCTGGCAGTTTTGCCTACGTCTACACCTACGATTCGGCTTACGTATACTAAGCTGTCCTCTCTTCGATGGGGTACTCAGTGGGTTTGATCGACCGAATGGTTGTCTTCTTCTTGACACTTGCACATGTGCTTGTGTCTCTGGTTGCACCCTCATCCCTTGTTTTAGCCCGCTATTCACTGGCAGACGAAGATATTGATCTTGACAACCCCATCTCGGTGCGCGATTTTTTGGCAAGAAAGGGGTTTGACCGTCAGTGCGTAGCATTGTATCCGGACTTTGAAAGGGGTCAGCTTGAGGTTCGAAAAGCCTTAACCTGGAAGAAGAGGGGCAGGGGTACGGTTGCCTTTAGCTCACGCTTTTACCTATTTGGCCGAAACAGAACCAAGGATCCCTACCGATAAGGAACGCATGTGGCGTTGATGAGTATTAGCAGCCAGTAAAAGGCGGAGGCGCGCAAAAGAAAGCCCCAGGGCTTACGCTCTCAGGGTTTTCTGGGGTAAGCCCGTTAGGCCCTAGCCTTCTGAACCAGTATCTTCTTCAGCACCGTCTGCAAAATCCCCCCGTTCCGGTAGTAATCCACCTCCACCTCAGTATCAATCCGGACCGTTGCGGAGAACTTTAGCTGCTTGCCGTCCGCTTTCGTTGCGACAACGCTCACTTCCTGTCCAGGCGCCAGGCTTTCAAGCCCCAGAATGTCAAAGGTTTCGTAGCCGGTCAGGCCCAGGCTGGCGGCGTTCTCACCTGCCTTGAACTGAAGCGGTAATACGCCCATGCCCACCAGGTTGCTGCGGTGAATGCGCTCGTAGCCTTCGGCAATCACAGCCTTCACCCCAAGCAAGAAGGGGCCCTTGGCGGCCCAGTCGCGGCTGGAGCCGTTACCGTACTCCTTGCCGGCAATCACCACCAGCGGGGTGCCCTCGGCCTTGTACTTCATGGCGGCGTCGAAGACGGACATCTGTTCGCCCTCGGGAAGCTTTTTGGTATAGCCGCCTTCCACGCCGTCCAGCATCAGGTTGCGGATGCGAATATTGGCGAAGGTGCCGCGCACCATCACCTGGTGGTTGCCGCGGCGCGAGCCGTAGGAGTTAAAGTCGGCGGGCTGGACGCCGTGGTCCATCAGATATTTGGCAGCGGGAGAATTCTTGGCGATATTGCCAGCGGGAGAGATGTGGTCGGTGGTGATTGAGTCTCCCAACAGCAGCAGCACGCGGGCGCCCTTGATATCGCCCATCTCGCGGGCGGTCATCAGGTCGTCAAAAAAAGGCGGGTTCTGGATGTAAGTGGAGGCAGCATCGAACTGGTAGAGCCCGCCCACCGGGGCGGGAAGCGCTTTCCATTTATCGTCGCCATCGAAAACGGTGGCGTACTGGCTTCGGAACATTTCCGGGTCGAGTGTCCGGTGTATGGTCTCCTGGATTTCCTTTTGGCTGGGCCAGACGTCTTTCAGCATCACCGGCTTGCCACCGGGGTCATAGCCAATCGGTTCGGTGGTGAAGTCGATGTCCACTCTCCCGGCCAGCGCATAGGCAACCACCAGCATGGGTGAGGCCAGGTAGTTGGCTTTTACGTCCGGGTTCACGCGGCCTTCAAAGTTGCGGTTGCCGGAGAGCACCGCGGCTACTACCAGATCGTTTTCATTTACGGCTCTGGAGATATCTTCCGGCAAGGGGCCGGAGTTTCCAATGCAGGTGGTGCAACCGTATCCGACAAGATGGAACTTGAGGGCCTCGAGGTAAGGGGTCAGCCCGGCGGCATCCAGGTATTCGGTCACAACTTTGGAGCCAGGGGCCAGCGAAGATTTGACCCAAGGCTGGGTCTCGAGGCCGGCTTCTACCGCTTTTTTAGCCAGAAGTCCCGCACCCAACATTACCGAGGGGTTCGAGGTGTTGGTGCAAGAGGTAATTGCCGCAATTACCACCGAGCCGTGTTTCAAATCGAATTTGTTATCACCACGCTGAATTGTAGCGCTCTTGGCCAGCGCATCGCCCGCTAATCCAAAGCCCCTTTCTTTCACGGGCCGGGTCAGATGTTCGGCAAAACTTTTCTTCACATCGCTCAAGTTCACCCGGTCCTGAGGGCGCTTGGGGCCCGCCAGAGCGGGGGTCACACTGGCAAGATCAAGCACAAGATGCTCGCTATACAAAGGTGCGGCGCCGTCGGTGCGGAACAGGCCGGTGGCCTTGGTGTATTTCTCGACCAGATCGACCACTTCACCAGGGCGGCCTGTCAACCTTAGATAGGCTAGGGTTTCATCATCCACCGGGAAAAAACCCATGGTGGCGCCGTATTCCGGGGCCATGTTGGCAATGGTGGCGCGGTCCGCCACCGGCAGCTTGGAGACACCAGGGCCGTAGAACTCCACGAACTTGTTCACCACGCCGTGCTTGCGGAGCATCTCGGTCACGCGCAGCACAAGATCGGTTGCGGTGGCGCCTTCCGGGAGTTCGCCAAACAGCTTGAAACCCACCACTTTGGGTGCCAGCATGTAATAAGGCTGGCCCAGCATCACCGCCTCGGCTTCGATGCCGCCCACGCCCCAGCCCAGCACGCCGAGGCCGTTGATCATCGTTGTATGGCTGTCGGTTCCCACCAAAGAATCTGGGAAAGCGTAGGTCTGGCCGTCTTGTTTTTCGGCCATGACGCATTTGGCCAGGTACTCCAGGTTTACCTGGTGAACAATGCCGGTGCCCGGCGGAACCACGCTAAAACCGCGCAGCGCATGCTGGCCCCACTTGAGCAGCAGGTAGCGCTCACCGTTGCGCTCATATTCCTTTTCCACGTTCTGCATAAAGGCGTACGAAGTGCCGAAGTAGTCCACCTGGACCGAGTGGTCAATCACCAGGTCCGAGGGCACCACCGGGTTGATGCGCTCGGGGTCACCGCCAAGTTTTTTGAGTGCCGAGCGCATGGAGGCCAGGTCTACCACCGCTGGTACGCCGGTGAAGTCTTGCAGGACCACGCGGCTCAGCTTTAGCGGAACGTTCACTTCGCCGGGTTCGGGCCGCCACTTGGCGAGGGCTAATACATCGTCCCTGGTTACTTGGTAACCATCTTCGTTTCGGAGCAGGCTTTCAAGCATCACCTTGATGGAAAAAGGCAGCTTGGACACCTGGGCAGCGCCCTGTTTTTCCAGTTCCTGAATGTCGTAATAGTGAACCGTGCCCATCTTGGTGGACAGGCTCTTGCGTGCGCCGAATTCGTTCCGGTAAGCCATGATGTATGCTCCTTTCAAAGCACCAGCCAAGAAACCAAAAACTGCCGCGATTTGTGGGATCAAATCAACGCTTGAAAAACGGCATACTGCCTGCTTGGTTTTGTCGACTGGTTTTGGTGCCCAGGCGGGTGCGCCCAGCCGTAGACTTTCACCAGTTTACACCATCGCGCTTGGCAGGGTTAGCCAGGCCGCTTTACTCTGCCTAAGGCTGGTGTGAGCCTTGACCGGGGCGTGCTCTATTAGGCGGTTATTGTTAGGGATAATGAAGGGGTTGGCTGGACTTTCACAGGGACTTTTGATTGAGGACCGCCAGCTGGTGCTGCCCTGGCGGTGCGCTACTGGGAAGGCGCGTACCGTGCTGGGCCTGGAAGATCAAAGATCCAGCAAACACACCTTGGTGTGGCGTGGCCTAGAGTGTCTGGGCGGGTTAAAATGCGACCTTCAGTGCACCTTCTTGCCAAAAGAACAAGACAGCCTGGTCATGGAGTTGCGCTTGATGGAGTTTGTGGTCCCAGGAAATGACAACGACCCTGCCAATGCGGTCTATTCCCGGGTGAAGACTCATCTGGTTGAATACCTGGGAAAGGCCTCGCTTGAGTATGAGGGTGAAGAGGGCAATTTGCGCTCGTTCAGCGAGTGGGAGTCGGAAGAGGTGCTGGTGGTATGGAAGATTCTAGGCTTAGGCCCAAACGATAGTTGCAGAGGCGAGCTATGGTGCAAGCCGCTGCCCGATGACTACCTAAAGCTGACACTGCCGGCTTAAAAGGTTAGAGCATCCCCGCCAGAAAGCCGTGCTGGTGGACCGCGCGGATCAGGTCCATTACCGTGAGCTCGTTTTCGTCGTACTCAATCTCCACCTCGCCGGGTGTCTGAGAAGACACCGAACTGACGCCAGCTACCTTGCGCAAGGCGGCCAGGATCTTTTCGGTTTGTTCGGGTTTTTCCACCCCGCGTACGCCCAGCAGAACCCGGTTCACAGAATCATTGTAGACCTCGAGGCCTCCCCTTGCCGCCTAATTCAGCCTTGTCCGCTCCATTTGCCCTCGAAACCTGGCCCGCAGCCTCCCTTGTATCCATCAACTCTTTATGCCTGGAAAATAACCACCACTCCAGTAACAAAATGAGCGCGGCCAGCAGCGCGAGCCAGGGGGCAAGCGGGTATATGTCGGTGGGTGCCAAAGGTCTGCTTGGCGAAGGACGTGGTAGTAGCGTCTCTTCTGCTGAGAGCAGGCCCTGCCGGACCTGAGAATACGGGGCAACCAAGTTATAGACAAGCACAGGAAAAGCGGGAAGGTCTTGCAAGCTTTCCAGCCTTGGCAGATAAAGGCCTTGGGGATGGTACCAGGCGAGCGTGACACCTCCAGCTCCGGCAATGAGTGGGCGCCAGCCTTCGGGCGGCCTGGGTGGGATGCTCAGGTTGTAGCCCACCAGCTCCACCCCGCGCAGATAGGGGAGGGTGCGTTCGGCATCCACCACCAGGGCCTCCTTGGTTCCTTCCCGCGCAAAATAGACGGTGAAGATTTTTGGGTCTTGTTCGGGGGGCTGGTTGCTGAAGGCGATCACCCCGCTGTTTCCGGGTACCGCGCCCAGGAGCAGGAGCAGCCGTTCCAACGCGGGCGAACCATCTTCCAGTTTCACCCGGACGCTTTGACGCTTGAAAGAGGCCTGGTTGTCTTGTGCCAGGGCATCCTGGGCAATGAGCCTCGCTTCGAAGGTATCTTCTGGCACTTCCAGGGTTGCGAAGCCGGAGGAGGGCACCTTTACGCTGTAGCGTCTGCCATTCACCAGCACTTCTCCGCTGTAGGGAGCGGGGCCGCTATTTGCCAGCGCCAAGAACCCGGGGGCAACTGCGGTGATACCAGCATTCGCGCCGCCTGCGGCAACGTTCAAGTAGCCATCGGAAGCGGGGGGGTCTGGGCTGTCGCTGATGATCAAGGTACGCGCGCCAGGGAGCAGGCGGCTTCCGAGCGCCAGGGCGGCCTCGAGGCCTGCCCCTTTATCTCCAGCTTTCAGTCCTTGCAAGGCAGGAAGAAGTGCCCGTCCCGGTGCCGGTCCAAAGGCCTCAGGTTCGTCCCCTGCGCGCACCAACACTGCCTTGGGGGAAGAGGCGAGCCATGGCCTTGCAAACGTTTTTGCTTGCCCAAGCCTGTTTGGGGCGACATCGGTGGCGGCCATGGAAGCCGAAGCGTCTACAACCACCACCAGAAGCCCTGCTTTGGCTGCCGCCAGCTCGGGCTGGGCCAGCGACGCCAGGGCA
>JAMCQK010000193.1:12944-13914 GCA_023382135.1 Deinococcus sp. | reverse complement strand
TGGCGCCGGCTTCAACGCCCAGAATAGCCAGGGCGTGCTCGCTGCCGCTGGCAACATGTTCCCAGCGCCTGAGGTTCGCGGCCTCCTCGGAAGAGAGTTTGTACTCGGCAAGCTCGGCGGGCCTGAGCGTTTCCAGGTGAACCACGCCGGCCTTTTGAAGCTCCACCAGCAATTCGCGGGCCTGCCTTCTGGCGCCCGCGACCAGCAGTTTCTCCATCGGGGCGATCAAAAGAACACCTCGCACCGTAAGCAAGCTTCAAGATATGCGAAAGGTTTGCAAGACATCAGGGCAGAACCTCCCGCAAAACCTCTTGAACCGCCATGGCCACCTTGGGGCCCGCCGCGTTCACGATCTGCCCGGCTTCAGCTTGGGCGCGGGTCTTGGCTTCGGCTTCAATCTTGGCCACGGCGTCCGCTATCTGGATGCGGTAACGGGCCTCGAGGTCTTTCACCGCCTGCTCGGCGGCTTCGACGAGTTTCCTTGCCTGAGCCTCGGCGTCGCGCACCTTCACTGAAGCCAGTTGGCTTGCTTGCTCCAACTCTTTAGCCAGTTCCTGTTCGCGTTCTGCCAGACTCTTAATTAGCCCTGCGACAGCCACATCTCCCCCTTTCGTGAAATGACGCTCATGCTGCAACCCTTGGCATCATATCTGGACACACAAAATCTCGTCAACGACCGGCGGTATTGCTCCCGGTTCCGCCCGCCCGCAAAGGTTACTGATTCTACACGAGCCACCCGTACAGCGCAGAGTAGACTCCCATAATGAAGGTTCTGGTAAACACCCGTGGCGCAAAAAGGCTATTGGCCCGGCATCCTTGGGTCTATCGGTCGGATATTGTGGCGGGTCCGGAGGAAGCGGGCATCGCGCAGGTACATGGCAGCCGCGGATTTCTGGCCCACGCACTCTACAATCCGCGTTCGGAGATTGCTGTCCGGGCTTTTGCCTTCGAGCAGGCCGTGGACCCAAGC
>JAMCQK010000193.1:0-12835 GCA_023382135.1 Deinococcus sp. | reverse complement strand
GATTCTGGACTACTACGCGGGCCACGTGGTGATGCAGGTGGGGTCATTTGCGTTAGAGGACCTGACTCCCAAGATGGTTTCAGTTCTTCTAGAGGCCGTCCCGGTAAAAAGCATCTTGGCCAAGAACGACCAGAAAAGCCGCATACAAGAGGGTCTTCCGTTAGAGGTAAAGCCACTGGCGGGAAGCGTCCCGGAAAGCGTCTGGGTGGAAGAAGGGGCAGTGCGCTACCAGGTGGACCTTGGCGGCGGGCAAAAAACCGGCGCCTTCCTAGACCAGCGCGAAAACCGCATCCGGATGGAAGGCTTCTGGGGGGATGTGGCGCTGGATGTCTTTGGTTACCACGGCGTTTTTGCCCTCCACCTGGCAAAGTCTTTTTCCAAGGTGGTTGTGGTGGATAGTTCGGCGGAGGCACTGGCTCGCGCCCGGGAAAACGCGCTGGCGAACGGAGTTTCAAACCTCGAGGCCCGCGAGGCCAACGCCTTCGAGTTGCTCAGGCAAGAGCAGAAGAAGGGCGCGAAATACAACCTGGTGGTGCTCGACCCGCCCGCCTTCGCCAAAAGCAAACAAGACCTCGAGCGCGCTTACGCCGCCTACAAAGAGGTAAACCTGCGGGCGCTAAAGCTGCTGCCAAGAGGCGGCATCCTGGCCACGGCTTCTTGTAGCCACCACCTGACTGAGCCCTTGTTCTACGAGATGCTGAAAGACGCCGCAGCCGATGCACACCAGACGGTCCGGGTGACCGAAAAACGTGGCCAGGGCTGGGACCACCCAGTTTTACTCAACGTGCCCGAGACCCAGTACTTGAAGTTTGCCTTACTTGAGGTTTGTTAGCGCTCGGCGGCGCGGCTTGGACCCAAAGACTCTCGGCGCTTCCTCAAGCATCCGGCTTTTTATTATCAACATCCACCCTACAGCCTTGACTTTCGGCTAGTGGCATTCATCCTTCGGCTATCGGCATTCGTCCCCCACTCTCTGTCCCCAGCCCTTGACTCTCGGCCAACTTCTCTCGACACTAGACGCTATGGAGCCCGTTCCTGCCGAATCCCCCATCGACGATCTCCTAGAACGCCTGGGAACCCACCTGGTCTGGCGCATCGGCAAGACCGAGTCGGGAGAGGCGCTGGTGGTGCGCTTGGGTCTGGCCCACGCCACGGCCAACTTTGCCAGCCTTCCCCGCTTGCACAACGCCAGCGACGAGGACATTGAGGCCCTGGTGAAAGCCGGACAGGTGCGGGTGGAGTGGGTGGAATAGGGTCCAGATGATCCTGGAAAAGAGCTTTGAGCTTACAAGGCCTGGGAAGGCGCAAGACCTTCTGCGTCCGGACAAAATTTTTGCGGGAATTCCCGTCTTCGACCAGCTTGGTTTGGAAAGAGGCCTGCTTGCGGGAACCCTGGTGGCACAAGCCCCGCTTTTTGGCCAGGTACGTTTTCCTTTTGAAAGCAGACTGGCGCAAGTTGGTGCAGGCGACGATGGTCCAGGGCTGAAGGTCCAATTATCAGCACAAGCTCTTGATCCCGTACCCAGCTTTTGGGCAGAGCTTAGCGGCCATGGTTCAGTGACTGAAGAAAGCCTTCTGTACCAAGTTCATCTAAAGTTGCACGTGGACCTTCCCGAAGGTGAGAAGTGGGGTGGCAGGGCGCTTAGGCGCATGGCGGAGGCGTCGTTCGAACGCACGCTGGCGCGGACCCTTCTGAACCTGGGATAGCTGCAAACGCGGCTATACTACACCTGGTCCCTGAGCCGTCGTTTGCCCGGTTTTGTCCTGGCTGCGGGCGATGAAAGGCTCGGCTTGCCACTGCAAAGATTCTAAGGAGGTGTGAGATGCTTTCGGTCCGGTACATTGGCCACTCCGCGGTATGGCTGAGCGATGGTTCTACTAGTGTGATTATTGACCCCTTCATCAGTGGCAACCCGGTGGCAAAGGTGGGCCTCGAAACAACCAGCCATCACGGGCTGAGCGAGGCCGTTCATGCCGACATCATTTTGGTCACCCACGCCCACGGCGACCACTGGGGAGACAGCGTGGCGCTTTCCAAAAAAGGCGGCACCCTCTTCTCCAACTTTGAAATCTCTACCTACTCCGAACGCCAGGGGGCCAAGGCGGTGGCCATGAACATTGGCGGAAGCTACAAGTTTGCCGGAGGAACAATCCAATGGTTTCCCGCTTGGCACTCCTCCAGCTTCCCGGATGGAACCTACGGCGGCATGCCCATGGGCGTATTTTTAGAGTTCGCGGGGAAACGCATCTACCACGCGGGAGACAGCGCTCTTTTTAGCGATATGCGCTTGGTGGGCGAACGCGGGCTGGATCTGGCGTTTGTACCGATTGGCGACCACTTCACCATGGGTCCCGAAGACGCGCTGAAAGCGCTTGAACTGCTAAAACCTAAGCGCGCTGTTCCCATTCACTACAATACCTTCCCGCCCATCAAGCAGGACGGCCAGGCTTTTGCCCGCCGGGCACAGAGCATGGGGATTGATAGCAAGGCGATGACCCCAGGTGAGTTGTGGGAGATTTGACCCTCGCTTACAATAATTTTGGTGGTACAAGACATTGCGGTAGCCAATTAAGCTGTTATCACGTATCAAGGGTGTAGGTATGACCGTAGATTACCGGCGGCTTAGCCGCAAAGATTTTCGCCTGGAAATGCTGCTTGGTTTGGGCCGTTCATCGCAGGTCTACCTGGCCAAAGCGCCAGACGGCGCACGGGTTGCGCTCAAGGTCCCGCGTCGCGAGGTGCGCGAGAACAAACACTTGGCGGACCGTTTTGCCCAAGAGGTAGCCTTGTCACTCACGCTGTCCCACCCCAATTTAGTAAAGGGTCTTTCTGGCAGGCCCGCCGGAAATGGGGCTTTTCTGGCGCTGGAATATTTCCCCGAGGGCAGCCTGGAAGATCTGATTGTCCAAGCTCCCTTGCCGCAGGCCAATGCAATTGAATGCCTCAAGCAGCTTGCCAGTGCGGTCATTTTTCTGCACAGCCAATCGATTGTCCATCAGGACATTAAAACCTCCAATGTGTATCTTTGTTCGGGAACTTACAAACTTGGGGATCTGGGTGTAGCCAAGACCCGCGATAACCCGCGGCCTTTGGAGCGCGCTGGCAGCCCCTTTTACATGGCGCCGGAACTGTTTAGGGGCGAGCCCGCCAGCCCTGCCAGCGACGCCTATTCTTTGGGCGTGCTAGCTTTTGAGCTCCTCACCGGCAAGCGGCCTTTCCGGGCCGATACTTACGAGGAACTTTCCTACGCCCATCTTCACAATGCTCCCCCGGCCACCAGGCTGGAAAAGCATCTCGATGAAGCAGTTCGGGGCCTGATGGCCAAAGAACCATCCAGCCGTTGGACAGTCCAGCAATTCCTCAACGCGCTCGAGGGCAAGCCCAGGGTTGCCAAACCCTCCTCATCTGAAGAGCCCAAGGGAAAGAAGTTGTCTTTACAGCGGCTGTTTAGCCGCAGGATCAAGGGGTAGAGCATGGAGCCAGTATGGCACCCCACTAAAACGTATACCGAGGGGAGCCGCCTCGAGGCCTTGATCCGCCAACTGAAACTAGCTAGCTACGAAGATCTGTACCGTTTTAGCCTCGAGCAGCCAGAGGTTTTTTTTGAGGAGACTTTCCGGTTGCTCGGCATTGAATGGTTCGCGCCCTACCAGAAAGTTCTGGATGTTTCCAAGGGCATTGAGTGGCCGCACTGGTTTGTGGGAGGCAGGCTCAACCTGGCTTATAACGCGGTCACCCGCAACGCAAAAAAGAGGCCAGACTCAGCGGCGCTGATTTGGGAAGGAGAGGACGGTGAGACTAGAACGCTGAGCTTTGGAGGCCTCGAGGCCTCCGTCGCCAAAGCAGCTAAGGCGCTTTCTTCTCTGGGCCTTGTCCCTGGTGACCGTGTGGGCCTGTTCCTGCCCATGCTCCCCGAGACCGCCATCGGCGCTCTCGCTACTGCCCGGCTTGGAGCCATTGTTGTGCCTATTTTTTCCGGCTATGCTCCGGAGGCCGCCGCTACGCGCCTGCAAGATGCCGGAGCGCGGCTGCTCATTACGGCTGACGGTTTTTACCGTAGAGGTGGCCGCATCCCGTTACTAGAAACCGCACGCCAATCCGCCGCCCGCTCTCCCACGGTAGAAAAGATTTTGGTGGTCGAAAGGTTTGGCGGCGTGCCCCTAACCAACAACGAGATCGCCTGGGGCCAGTTGGTCGAATCGCAAACCTCCGATGCGCCCAACCAGCCGATGGAGAGCATGGACCCCTTCATGCTCATCTATACTTCCGGTACCACCGGTAAACCCAAAGGCACTGTTCACTACCACGCAGGGTTTCCCCTCAAGGCCACGCAAGACTTGGCCCACTGTTTTGACCTGCGCGAAGGCGAGCGGCTCTTCTGGTTCACCGACATGGGCTGGATGATGGGTCCCTGGGCCATTCTCGGCGGGCTCACGCTAGGCGCAGCAGTGGTGCTCTATGAAGGGGCACCGGATTTCCCCGCGCCAGACCGCCTCTGGGACATCTGCGAACGCCACCACGTTACCCATCTGGGTCTTTCTCCCACGCTCGCCCGGGCATTGATCCCCCACGGCGAAGAACACGTAACCCGCCACGATCTTTCAAATTTACGCGTGCTCGGTTCCACTGGCGAGCCCTGGAACCTTGAGCCCTACTTATGGTTCTCGCGGGTGGTGGGACAGAACAAGCTTCCAATTATCAACTACTCCGGTGGCACCGAGATCGGAGGAGGAATTTTAGGCTGCACCACCTGGCGCCCAATTAAGCCCATGGGCTTCAATACCGCCGTGCCCGGCATTAAGGCGGCGGTGCTTAACCCAGATGGCATTGCGGTGCGGAACCAGGTGGGCGAACTCGCGGTACTTGCGCCTTGGCCCGGAATGACTAAAGGTTTCTGGAACGACCCGGAGCGCTACCTCAACACTTACTGGAGCAAGAATCCCGGGGTCTGGATACACGGCGACTGGGCCATGCAAGACAGCGAAAGCCACTGGACCATTCATGGACGTTCCGATGACACGCTGAAAATTGCGGGCAAGCGCGTGGGACCCGCCGAGGTCGAAA
The DNA here is from genome assembly GCA_023382135.1 of Deinococcus sp. Lineage (GTDB taxonomy): Bacteria > Deinococcota > Deinococci > Deinococcales > Thermaceae > JAMCQK01. Next base: position 7,770 of record JAMCQK010000193.1, on the reverse strand, counting down.
GTGCTGCGGTCGAGCACCCGGCGGTAAAAGAAGCCGCCGCTATTGGCGTACCTCACGAAGTCAAGGGAGAAACCTCAGTAATCTTTGTGGTCTTGAGGCCCGGCCATCAATCTTCCGATATTCTCGCAGGCGAGATTGCCAAGTTAGTAACCGAGAGGCTTGGCAAGGCGCTCAAGCCGGAGAAAGTTCTCTTTGTGCCAGACCTGCCGAAGACCAGAAATGCCAAGGTGATGCGGCGGGTGATACGTGCAGCGTATCTGGGGCAAAACCTGGGGGATCTTTCGGCTCTAGAAAATCCGCAAGCGGTGGAATCTATTCGCACATTAGCGTAGAAGAAAATTTGGCCAGTGAATACCCTCTGTGGAAACGGAGCTTCTGAATATAGCCCTGGGATGGATTATGCTCCAAGACCGCTTCGGCTTAGCGCTGAATTGCAGTTCCTTGCTTCTCGCCTAAGACTACAGCAAAGAAAATGTGCTGTCTCAGCAATATTCTTCCCATATCAAGTATTGATAGTGAAGCCGGCGCGTAAACAACAAAACAACCGGCTCCTTACGGAGCCGGTTCGCTAGAAAGCTAGCTTACTTCTTCTTGGCTGGCTTCTTGGCGGCTGCCTTCTTGGCTGGCTTCTTAGCAGCGGTCTTCTTGGCGGCTGCCTTCTTAGGGGCCGCTTTCTTGCGGGCCGGGGCCTTTTTGGCCGGTTTGCTTGCTACTGATTTCATCATATGTTTTTCCTCCTCTTCGTCTTAGTGGAGGGGACTAACTTCCTGTTGTCTCTCCACTGACTTAAATATACCACATATTGTGCGCGTAAACATGCAAGATACAACCCCTAGGTCCAGACTGCGCGTCTTGTCGGCACTCGAGTGCAGCGATTTTTTGCCCGCGAATCCTGCCGCGGTTGAGAACCGGAGAGTGGAAATGGTTGGATGCCGCTACAGCTCTTCGGCAAATTCTTGTTACGGTTAATGGGCGGCCTCGAGGCCGTCTTCGCCGATACTATCCATCTATCAGAATGAATCCATGTGCATGATAGCGCATCCAGAATATCTGGTCCGCAGCCCGCCTCCGCACAAACATTCGCCAAAACTGGCAGTGCCAGCAGTACCGCAAGTCAGACCCAAAATTCGCGCACGATAAAGACACCCCGGCCTCTTGACGAGATCACAATTTTCCTCGCGGCGAGAGAATTGATAGTTGAAATTTTCTCCTTTCGGCTGCTCAGCTTCATGAGAGTACTGTAGTCCGGCACGATCACGGCAAATAAAAAAGGGTGTGGAGATGACCACACCCATGAAAACAACAACTATTGCACGCGCGGTTTAGAAGCAAACAATCTGCGGAAGAATCCCAGCACCGGGTCATAGAACTCATCCACCACGCGTTCTTTCAAGGGGATGATAGCGTTGTCGGTGATGTGGATGTCTTCGGGGCAGACATCGGTGCAGCACTTAGTGATGTTGCAGTAACCAATGCCGCCCTCGTCCTTGAGAAACTGAAGGCGGTTAGCGGTATCCAGAGGATGCATCTCCAAACCGGCGGTGCGTACCAAGAACCTGGGCCCGATAAAGCCATCTTTCTTGTCGTGCTCACGGATCACATGGCAGACGTTCTGGCACAAGAAGCACTCGATACACTTCCTAAACTCTTGCACCCGTTCAACGTCCTCTTGCTTCATACGCCAGTCGGTATTGGGCGCGGGGCTAAAGGGTGCAATTTTTTTGTTGACCTCGTAGTTCCACGAAACGTCGGTAGCAAGGTCGCGGATCACCGGAAAGGAGTGCATGGGCCGCACGGTAACGGGCTGGCTCAGGTCGAGCTCGTCCAGCCTGGTCATGCACATCAGTTTAGGTTTTCCGTTGACCTCGGCTCCACACGAACCGCACTTGCCCGCCTTGCAGTTCCAGCGCACGGCAAGGTCCGGCGCCTGCTCGGCCTGGATCAGGTGAATAGCATCCAGCACCACCATGCCCTCTTGCACCTCAATGGAATAGTCTTGCAGCGCGCCACCCTGGGCATCGCCGCGGAAAACTCTGAAGGTCGCCGAAGACATAGTTAGCTCACCGCTCCTTTCGCATCCGCGATTTCTTTGAGTTCCCCCGGCATTACAGGCAGGGGGGCCGTCTCTACCGCCAACACTCCTTGCTTCCGGCGGACCAGGTGGTTCACCGTGGCAAAGGCGGGATCAGGTTCCGGGTAGTCGAGGCGGGCATGGCCGCCACGGCTTTCCTTGCGCGCCGCTGCCGCGAGTACTACGGCTTCCGCCACTTCCAGCATGAGCGGGAGATCCAGCGCAGTGTGCCAGCCGGGGTTGTACTCCCGGCCACCCGCGGCCGCCGCGTTGTGCGCGCGAACTTTAAGCTTACGGATGATATCCAGCTGCTCGTTGAGCTCGTCTTCCACCCGCATGATGCCCGCATTCTTCTGCATGCTGTTGCGCAGGTCTTGCATGATGGCAAACGGGTTCTCGCCTTGCGCGCGGGAAAAGGGGGCTAAGGCTTCGCTCAGGCACTGGGCTATTTCAGAATCATCCAAACTGCTCCAAGAAGATTTCTTCGAGGCAAACTCGGCGGCTGCCAGGCCCGCCCTGCGGCCAAACACCAAGAGGTCTGAAAGTGAATTGCCGCCGAGCCGGTTGGCGCCGTGCAACCCGCCCGCTACCTCACCGGCGGCAAATAAGCCTGGCACGGTGGTGGCCTGGGAGTCCGGGTCAACCTTGATGCCACCCATCATATAGTGGCTGGTGGGACCGACTTCCATCGGCTCTTTGGTGATGTCCAGGTTCGCCAGCTTCATGAACTGGTGGTACATGCTGGGAAGCTTTTTCTTGATGTAGTCGGCGCTGCGGCGGGAGGCAATGTCCAGGTAGGCGCCGCCGTGCGGGCTGCCCCGGCCCTCATTTACCTCCATGCGAATGGCGCGAGCAACCACGTCACGCGTGAGCAGCTCGGGTGGCCTGCGGGCTTCGCGATCACCCTCAAGCCAGCGGTCCGCTTCTTCCTCGGTCTCGGCAAATTCACCTTTATAACGGTCTGGGACATTATCAAACATGAAGCGCTTGCCCTGATTGTTCTTGAGCACGCCGCCTTCGCCGCGCACTCCCTCGGTAACCAGAATGCCCATCACGCCGGTAGGCCAGATCATGCCGGTAGGGTGGAACTGAATGAACTCCATGTCGATGAGGTCGGCTCCCACCATGCTGGCCAGCGCAAAACCGTCACCGGTACATTCCCAAGAATTCGAGGTGATTTTGTAGATGCGCCCGAGGCCGCCGGTGGCGATCACAATGGCCTTGGCCTTGAACGCCAGGAACTTTCCGCTGCGCCGGTCAAAACCAAAAGCGCCGTTAACCGCGCTGCCTTCTTGCAACAAGCGGGTAATGGTAGTTTCCATGTGAACGTTCACGCCCATCTTGACCGCTTGGTCTTGCAGGGTGCGGATCATCTCGAGGCCGGTTCGGTCCCCCACGTGCGCCAGTCGCGGAAAGAAGTGGCCGCCAAAGTTGCGCTGGTTGATGCGGCCATCGGGCGTACGGTCGAATACCGCGCCCCAGCGTTCCAGTTCCAGCACCCGTTCGGGAGCTTCTTGGGCGTAGTTCTGCACCATCTTCCAGTTGTTGAGCATCCCCCCGCCCTTGAGGGTGTCACGGAAATGGACTTTCCAGTTATCTTCCGGGCGCACGTTGCCCAAAGCCGCGGCCACGCCGCCTTCAGCCATCACGGTGTGGGCCTTACCCAGGAGGGATTTACTGACCATGCCCACACGGGCACCTTGTTCCATGGCCGCAATCGCCGCGCGCAGACCGGAGCCGCCAGCGCCAACTACCAGCACGTCATATTCGAAAGTTTCGTAGCGTTCCACTAATCTCCCCCTTAGAAAATACGCAGGTCGGTGATGACCCCGCTGGCCACCAGGCGAATGTAGGCATCGGTGAGGGCAACCGAGAACATGCTGAGCCAGGCCCATAACGAGTGCTTAAGATTCAGCTGGCTAATGCCCTTCCACAAGCCATGACGCACCTTGTTTGCGGAGACGCAGTCCATGCAGCCTCCCGCCAGGTGGCGGAAGGAGTGGCAGGAAAAGGTGTAGTAGGACAGCAACACCACGTTAACCAGCATCACCAAGCTGCCCACCCCGACGCCAAACCCGTCCTCGAAAAAGAAGGCTCTGACGGTGTCGTACCAGAGGAAGGCGGTGACCACCACGATGATGTACCAGAAGTAACGGTGCAGATTGTTGAGCACAAAGGGGAACTGGCGCTCACCGGTGTAGCTTTTGCGCATTTCTGCGACCGCGCAGGCCGGTGGGTCCCAAAAAAAAGCCCGGTAATAGGCTTTTCGGTAGTAGTAGCAGGTGGCGCGGAACCCTAGCGGAGCCCACAGGACCAGGAAGGCGGACGAGAAGGGCCACCAGCTGGCCTCGAGTTTGGGCGAATAAAAAGGTGATAGGTAAGGACCCCACTCGTAGTTCTGGTTTTGCAGCGCCACCCAGAGCGCGTAGATGCCGAACGCTACCAGGGTGACTACCGTGAGCAAGGGCTCCACCCACCACAAGTCGCGCCGATCGGTAAGCCGTGGACGTGCGGGAGATTTTCCGGTCATAACGTTGCCAAATATATCACGTGGAAATCGGGGCATTTGGGTAAGGGGGCGTTCTAGTTGGGGATGAAAAAGAGCCTTACGGCACGCAGATTCATAACCCGGCGTCATGCCAATCCCGGCGGCTATCACTCTAAAGACGGATTTTCTCTTGACAGCCCCTACCCCCCTCTCCATAATGTCTTCAGTCGCTGGAGCTTTCCGGCTTCGGAGGAAATGAATTGGAACTCTTCGGCTTCGGGCCACATCTCATGCTTGATGGCTATCACGCCAACGCCAAAAAACTTGCCGACTTTGACCTGGTGCGCCGGGTTCTGGACGAGTTCCCGCTGGAAATGCAGATGACCAAGGTGCTTCCGCCTTTAGTCCACCGTTTTGGCGGCAAGCCGGGAGAGTCCGCTGGTGTGACCGGTGTGGTGTTGATTGCCGAGAGCCATATTGCCATCCATACCTTCCCGGCTAAAAGATTCATTAGCATTGATATCTTCTCGTGCAAGGCGTTCGACCTGACAAAAGCTGTGGATTCGCTGGTGGAGCGGTTTGAAATTGGCCGTTACGAAACCTACTTGGTGAACCGGGGCAAGGAGTTCCCCAAGGATCTGGAGATGGCCAGGCAGATTGTCTCCGGCGAGCGGGAATACTTGGAAGCCAGACTCGGATGATTGTCCTGGTGTACGCAGGCGGGTCATTTATTTCGAGACTGGCTTTTGTCTTTGTGTTTACTCCACCATCACAACGCCCTCGTGTATCAGGCCGTTAGGTCATCGCTGAACCTGGGTGGCTGCTGACTAACCAGTAACGGACAGACTATGGATAGGCATGTTTGAGTTCTAGATTGGTTGACAAAGCACTTAAGTACGCTTTAGGTTGCACTTAACGGGGGACTAGTCATGAGGGGAATTGATATCCAAGGACCCGCTATCCAAGCTTCTGACAACGTATTCACGCCCGAGGCGTTAGCCTTTGTGGCGGGGCTTCACCGAGAGTTCGACCCGGTTCGCAAAGGACTTTTAGCCAGAAGGGCCGAGATGGCCGCTAGGCTTGCCCTGGGAGAAAAACCGGATTTTCTTTCGCATACCAAGCATATCCGAACCGGCGAGTGGAAAGTGGGCCCCGCGCCCAAAGACCTGGACGACCGCCGGGTGGAGATTACCGGGCCGGTTGAAAGAAAGATGATGATCAACGCGCTGAACTCCGGGGCCAAGGTGTTCATGGCGGACCTCGAGGACTCCCTCTCCCCCACCTGGGAAAACGTGGTTCAAGGGCAGCAAAACCTGATGGACGCAGTCAGGCGCACGATTTCCTTTGCCTCGCCCGACGGCAAAGCCTACCGGCTACAGGACCAGACCGCCACCTTGCTGGTGCGGCCAAGGGGCTGGCACCTGGTGGAACGCCACATCCAGGTGGATGGCGAACCTTTATCCGGCGGTTTGATGGACTTTGGGCTTTACTTTTTCCATAACGCCCAGGAGCTTTTGGAGCGGGGCAGCGGCCCATACTTGTATCTACCCAAGCTGGAGAGCCACCTCGAGGCCCGTCTTTGGAACGACGTCTTTGAGTTCGCTCAAGACTATCTGGGTATTCCCCGCGGCACTATCCGCGCCACCGTGCTGATTGAAACCGTGTTAGCAGCATTTGAGATGGAAGAGATTTTGTTTGAATTAAAAGACCACGCGGCGGGCTTGAACGCTGGACGCTGGGATTACATCTTTAGCTGCATCAAAAAGTTCGGCAACCGGGATGTGTTGTTCCCCGACCGTTCACAGGTGACCATGACGGTGCCGTTCATGCGCGCCTACTCGGAACTTTTGGTGCGCACCTGCCACAAGCGCGGCGCGCACGCCATTGGCGGGATGGCGGCCTTTATTCCAAGCCGCAAAGATCCCGAGGTAAACGAACGGGCGCTCAAAGCGGTGCGGGCCGATAAAGAACGCGAATCCGGCGATGGCTTCGATGGCACCTGGGTGGCACACCCCGACTTGGTGCCGGTGGCCATGGAGGTATTTGACCGGGTGCTCGGGAGCAAGCCCAATCAAAAAAGCCGCTTGCGCCAGGAAGTCAGCGTAGAGGCCGGACAGCTGATCGACTTCCATGTGCCGGGTGGAACCGTGACCGAGGCTGGGCTTCGGAACAACGTCTCGGTGGGCCTGCAGTACCTGGCCCACTGGCTTGGCGGGAGCGGCGCGGTGGCCATTTTTAATTTGATGGAAGACGCCGCCACAGCCGAAATCTCCCGCGCGCAGCTTTGGCAGTGGGTCCACAAGGGCGCCAAACTGGAGAGCGGCCAAGCGGTGGACCAGGAGTTTTACCAGCGGGTAAGGCAAGAGGAAGCCGCCAAGCTACAGGGTCTTCCCAGGCTCGAGGAAGCGGCTCTGTTATTGGACGAGCTGGTGTTGCAAAAGGAGTTCAGGGAGTTTCTGACCCTGCCCGCTTATGAGCGGCTGGGGTAGAAAGAAATCGAGGGCCCTACGGACCGCACATTAGCAGCTGGGCTTTACTCATCCAGTAGAACCTGGCTCAGGGACAAAGGACGTAGGTATTTTCCCCGTCGGTGTACCCCTGACACAGCGCACCAGGATCCCTACTAGTTACCTGGGCAGCGGGTGCAGCCCCCGCCACGACGAAGGCCAGAACAAACAAAACCAGAAGATCAGGCGCTTCATAAACACCCTCCTTTGGCGACAAGAAAGTTTCAGCGCAGTGTAGTGTAATGTAGTGTGTCAAGTCCTTTGTTGGCAGCTTCGTTGTTGTTTCTTTGGGTCCTCCCGGCCGCTGATTGGCTTGGATTCATCTTGGGCATATTGCTTTTCTTGGTTTTGCGGCGCACCCCGTACCGCGAAGAATTCTTGTGGTTCTCACCCCTCCCCGGACTTATCCACTTGTTGGGTGGCTAAGTACGGGATCAAGCTTGGACTGTAGCCCTGAACAACTGGGGAATGACAAGCTTGTCTCTTGGCCTCTTTGGACTTACGGCTTCGGCCATGAGCAAGCGGAGCCGGTGGGCTGTGTGGTGGAGTTTGCCTCCTGTGTTGCTAAGTCCAAACAGCGTTACTTTGGCGCTCATGATCGGTACGCACGGACTGTGGATGTTTGCGCGTGAAAGATATTTGGCAAACCAGCTTGGCCGAGGCTTTCACTATCAGAAATCTGCACTTTTCACCGCTGCTTTGCT
>JAMCQK010000146.1 GCA_023382135.1 Deinococcus sp. | reverse complement strand
TTGGTGGGTCCAGGGGGGCGGGCTTCAGCGGCCCAGGTAGGTCCGGTAAATTTTCACACCGGTAGCCCCGGCCTGTTTCTGCCACTCCAAGGTCAGGGCTTCTCCCACTCTCTTCAGCTCCGCCATCAGCCTGTCGCTGGGCTTGAATACCTGCATCCCCTTGGAGCCGAGGATCTGGGTCTTGGCCTCGGCCTCTTCCTGGCTCGTCTTCCAGCCCCGCTCCTCCGCCCGCTTGGCGGCCGTCAAGATGGCCTGCTGGTCCGCAGGGCTCAGGGCCTCAAAAGCCCGCTTGTTCACGAAGACCATGTTCTTGGGAATCCAGGCCTTTAGGTCATAGTAGTACTTGACAAAGTCCCAGGCCTGGGAGTCCACCCCGGTGGAAGGCGAGGTGATCATGGCCTGCACCAGCCCGGTGGCGAACGCTTGGGGAATATCCGCAGCCTCCACCTGCGTGGGCACCATGCCCAAGAATTCGGCCAGACGGGCTGTAGTGGGGTTATAAGCGCGGAACTTCAGCACTTTCAGATCCGTCACCGAGTTCACCGGCTTGTTCACGTAAAGGCCTTGCGGAGGCCAGGGAACCGAGAACAAGAAGACCATGCCCCTTTGCGCCAGCCACCGCTCCACCTCTGGCCGCTGGGCCGCATAGAGCCTCCGGGCATCATCGTAACTCCCCACCAGGAAGGAGATGGAGTCCAGGGCAAACAGGGGGTTTTCATTGGAGAGAAGAGACACGAGCACCTCCCCCATCTGCACCTGGCCACCGCGCACCGCAGGCAGAATCCGGGCATGGGGGAAGAGAGACCCCCCGCTGTGGACCCGGATGGTCACCCTTCCCTGGGTAGCCTGTTCCACCTCTTTGGCGAACTCCTTGATGTTCACCGTGTGGAAGTTGGCCTCAGGGTACGGGGTGGCCATGTTCCAGGCCCCCTGAGCCAGGGCTAGACCACCTATGAGCATGCTAAAGAATAGCTGTTTGTGCATCTTCATCCTCCTTACGGGCACTTATGGGCATAAGTATACCGTGGCAGGATGAGGGGGATGCAACTCTCCGGCGGGATCATTCTTACCCTGCTTCTGTGAGGTGCGGTACGCCGCTTCAAGCTCCAGGGGGACACGCTAGCCACAAGGAGGAAGCATAGGCCGCAGACAGCTGTTTAAGGCCACCGGCATCATCTGAGTCTACCAGGCGGGTGACCTTCCCCTCCCAAATCTAAGCCAACCTGAACCGTAAAAATACAGCGCAAGGAGGCGGATGAAAGGGAAGCGGTACAGCACCGAGCAAATCATCGGGATGCTAAAAGTTTGCAGATGCGCTCTGTGCATCGTTTTGTCCGCTCGTTGCTAATGGCTGTCGCAGGATCTTGCAAAACAACTACAGATTCCTCGCTACATTCGGAATGACCGGTTGGGCAATTGAAGCTAGAAACTCCGTAGTGCCTGGTCAAGCGTCAATTCCTAAACACCACCTCTTCCCTAGTAAAACTCCTCACCGCGAGCATCAGTGCTAGCAGCGCATAGCCCAGCGTGCTAACCCGGATAAACTACTCTGCCAGCTCTCAGCCGAGTTGGTTCGTTAGCCAATCCAGCGCCGCAAGGGAATGTCAACCGGTTCGCTTGAGTTTACCCGTGCGCTTGGCCCAGAGCTCGGCTTGGTGGAAGATAAATAGTCCAAGGGGAATCAGTACAATGCCCATCAGGAGCAGAATCCCAAGCTCGGGCAGAACCGAAGACAGCGGTGCGCCCACAAGTTCCTTGGGGGTTGAGGCAGGATTGGTGATTCCAATTAGCTTCCGGCAGGCCTCGAGGGCGTAGGTCGCCGGTGACAAGTACGCCAACGGCTGTACCCAGGCGGGCAAAACGCTGACGGGATAGTAAATACCCGAGACCAGCAGCAACACACCCTGCACAATGTTAGTTGCCTGTGCCCCGTTCTCCGGGCTCATCACTGGCAGAATGGCGGCGATCAACCCCAGCCCCATAAAGGCGAGGCTTGCCACCAGCAAGACCGCCAACACGCCCCACAGGTTCGCGCCGTTGAGCGAGATCTGGATAAACAAGACCAGGCCACCGAGAATCACAATGGTCCGGATCACGCTGTAAATCACCGCGAACAGTGAAACACCCGAGAGGTGAATGAGCCTCGAGACCGGCGCCATGAAGGTGTACTCGAGTGTCCCCTCCCAGCGCTCGTAACTGATGGAGTTGGCGATCTCGTTGTACATGGCGGAAAGGAAGCTCCAAAGCAGGGCCCCGAGCATAAGGGTCAGGGTCAGCCGGAAATCGTTCTGGGACTTGCCAATGAGCGCGATGGTCGCCGAGTTGACGATAGCGTAGAACACAAAAACAATAACCCAGCTGATATAGCGGCGGGTCAGGTGAAAGTCCCGGAAAACAAATGCCCACATGGGGCGGAAGGTACGTTCAATCATAAAACTCCTTTCGGTCGGGCCTGGCGGCAAAAGTCAAACGCCGAATGCCAAGACCTCTACTTTCCCATCTCTTCATCTGCTTTGATGTCCTCGCCGGTAAGACCGATAAAAGCCTCTTCCAAATCTTCGCTTCCAGCTTGGTACTTGAGCTCATCCGCGGTCCCCTCAGCCACCAAGCGGCCATGCGCCAAGAAACCGATGCGCTCACACAGCCTTTCGGCTTCGGCCATGTCGTGGGTGGTGAGCAGAATGGTGGTGCCGTTCTCCTTGCGGTGGTCTTCCAAGAAACCCTGAACATCGCGGCGGCTCTTGGGGTCTAGTCCGGTGGTGGGTTCGTCCAGCAGAAGCAGCGGGGGGTTTGTTAGCAGCGAACGCGTAATGGCGATTTTCTGTTGCATGCCCCGGCTCATTTCCTCCAAGGGGTCGTTGAAGCGGCGCGACTCTATGCCAAGGCGCTCCAGAATCTCCATGGCTCTGCGCTCGGCGGTCCTGGCCTCGAGGCCGTAAAGCTGCGCGGCATACAGCAAGTTTTCGCGGGCGGAAAGCTTTTTGTAAAAAGCCGCGTCCACGCTGACCCGGCCAATCAGGTGCCGGATGGCCGCTTCCTCCTGCGGAAGACGCATCCCCAGCAGCCAGACTTCTCCCCCATCGGCGATGAGCAAGGTGGAAAGTATGCGGATGAGGGTGGACTTGCCCGAGCCGTTCGGTCCCAGAAGACCATAGGTCTCCCCGTCCGCTACCTGGAACGAGACGCCTTTGAGCGCCCATTCCTCCTTGAGTTTGGCGCGGAAGCCCTCGCGCTTGCGGAACACTTTCCGCAGACCCTCCACCCGGATGGCCTGCTTCACATTGTTTTCTGTGCTTTCAACAACCATAAAACCTCGAACGAACTCATCCAGAAATTAAGACGGCCCGAAGGCCGCCTGCTCAATGCGGAACTCGGGTTTGCGCGAAGGTTAGCGAATACGAAGTCGGATCATAGCTTCCACCTTACTGGAAATTGTACTAAACAAAGCGCACAATTTCAACTTAGAAGGCTGGTTTACACAATGTTACGCTCCTTGGCGCTGGGCTCTCTTTCGAAGCGTTGGTAACGAAAAGGGTCAATGTCCAGGGTGTGGGCCCTCCCGTCCACAATCTCCTCGGCGATCAGCTTGCCCACCATGGCCGCTTGCTGCACCCCGTGGCCAGAGAATCCGCAGGCGTTGACAAAGCCCTGCGTTCCCGGCATCAGGCCCAGAATGGGGTTGTGGTCCGGGGTTACCTCGTAGTAGCCCCACCAGCTAGCTTTGGCGTCGAGCGCCGTTTCGGAAAGCCAGGGGAAGCGCGAGAGGCCGGCCTCGAGGCAGGTCTCCATCCAGCTCCAGTCGATTCCTTCCACGAAACCTTCTTTTTCATTCGGATTACTCATGCCCAAAAGCAGCCGCTCGCCTTCGGAGCGGAGATAAAAACCGGTGGAGAGATCTATGGTAAGCGGATACGTGTGAAGCGTTTTGAGGGGAGCGGTAGAGAAAACCATTCTGCGAGACGGCCGGACTGGCACGCTAAGCCCCGCGCGCAAAGCAAGCTGGCCTGCCCAGGCGCCGGCGGCATTGACGATGAAACCAGCTTCAAACTTACCCAAGGGCGTGTCCACTCGCCAAAGTCCACCGCTGCGAGAAGCTTGAATCAACGGGGCGTCGAAATGAAATTCCGCCCCGCGGGCACGCGCCCGGCGGATGTACTCCTGGGTGATGCCGTGGGGATCCACCACGCCATCGGCGGGACCAAAGGTCGCTCCAGCAAGGCCGTGGGGGCTGAAGGAGATGATGCGGCGGGCGGCCTCGAGACCTAAGACCTCCACCGGTACACCAAGCTCTTTCTGCATCACCGCACTTTGGTAATGGGCTTCCCACTGGTCTAGCGGCACAAGAAACAAATACCCGATGGGCCGGTAACCGGCAGCGGGCATCTCCTGGTACTCCTGAATGCTCTGCCAGGAAAGCATAACGTTCAAGGGTTCACTAAACTGGACCCGGACTCCGGCGGCACTCTTGCCGGTGGAACCGCTGGCGAAGGTGCTCGAGGCCTCGAGCACCGCCACGCTAAGCCCGCGTTCGGCCAAGCGGTAAGCGCACGAGGCCCCAATAATGCCCGCTCCAGCAACCACCACGTCGGCGCGCTGATTCACCATCCCACAATACCTCACACCGCTTGACCAGGCCCGCCGAGAAAAGATATGGTGCGAAAATCGGATCGGGGCGAAGATACTTGCATGCAAAGATCGCGGCTTTTTCAGCTTAGTTTGGCTCTTTTGACGATCCTGGTTTTGGGCGGCGCTTTGGCTCAGCGGAAGGTAACCGTGCTTTGCAGCGTTGCTCTGCCGTGGTGCGAGGCACTCGGTCCGGCATTCCGGCAGGCCACCGGTATCGAGCTCAGCTTCGTGCGCCTTCCTAGCGAAGAAGCGCTGGCCAGGCTCCAGACGGACCCGGCCAAGCCGGTTTTCGACGTATGGTTTGGCGGCGGCAGCAATTCCCATTACCAGGCTTTCAAGAACGCATACACCCAGTTCTACAGGCCCAAGGCCTACAAGGATCTACAGCAAGAAGCCAAGAACGCCATTGGGCCAACTTTTATTCCCCTCTACCAAGAAGTGCTTGGTATCGGCATCAACCGCGACGCTTTGACCAAAAAGAACGCTCCCATCCCCCAGTGCTGGAAGGACCTGGCGAACCCCGCCTACCGGGGGCTGATCCAAGTGGCAAACCCCGGTACCTCGGGAACCGCCTACACCTTCCTGGCCACCTTGGTCCAACTCTTTGGCGAGGATGACACGTTCAAATTTCTGGCCGCCATGCACAAAAATGTATCGGCCTACACTTACTCCGGCGTGGCGCCCCGGACCGCTTTGAGCCGCGGCGTGGCCGGTATCGGAATTCTATTCATGCAAGATATGGTGGAGTACCAGAAGCAGGGCTATCCCATCGAGATTATTTCCCCTTGCGAAGGCACGGGTTACGCGGTTGGAGGGCTTAGCCTGGTTTACAAAGCTCCGCACCCCCTCGAGGCGCTTGAGTTTATCAACTGGGCAGTCACTCCGGAGGCCCAGGTCTTGGCGTTTAAGGCGGGATTTTTTGCGCTGCCATCCAATACCGCCACCCCGCTGGCACCCGGGGTCCCAAACCCTCAGGGTTTTAAGTTGATCGAGTTCGACGCCAAAAAGTTTGCCAGCCCAGAGGTGAAGGGCCGCCTGATTGAGCGTTGGACAAAACGGATATTCTCGTTACCACGCTAATTCTTGATGCCGTACATTGTCCAGCTGGCCGCTCTCTGGCCTAGCCGGCCAACCGTAGATGCACTGGAATCGCAACCGCTAATTACCGTTAGCACGGGCTAAAGCTCTAAACTGAAGCGGTGAAAGTTCATCTGGTGGCGGTGCAGGCGGAAATAATTCCCGGGGCTTACCGAACCAGCGAAGTCTTTGCAGCACGGGTGCTGGAGCTGGCGAGAAAAGCTGTAGCAGGCCTTCCTCCGGGTGAAGCGAGGATCCTCGCTTTTCCCGAGGCCTTTGCGCTGCCGCTGCTCTTCTGGTGGCAGACACCAGAGCTGATCCTGCGGCATACAAGCGCACTGGGCGCGGCGCTTGAGATACTGAAAACCAGGTGGCAAGACGCCTTGAGGACGGGTGTGTTCTCGCCGGCGGCCTTTTATCACGTGAGGGGCCTCGAGGCCTGGCCGCTCTACCAGTCCGCTTTCAGGCAGGCCGCCATCGAAACTGGAAGCTACCTGGTAGCAGGCTCCATCTTCAGCCCGATGACTGACTTTGAACCGGCGCATGGGAACTTTGCGTCCAGCAAGAGTGCCCACAACATCTCGCTGCTTTTTTCACCGAAAGGAACCGTGCTATCACGGGTGCCAAAACTAGAGCTCACCAGCCAAGAAAAGAAGAGCTGGCTCGCCAAAGGCGCTTGGGGCTCCCATGTGGCGGATACACGTCTGGGCAAACTCGCCACGCTCATCTGTCTAGACGCTTTTCACGACCGCTGGGTGGAGCAGGCGGACGCTGCCGGAGCCTGGCTCTTGGTCCAGCCTTCCGCAAACGCGGCGCGCTGGAACGGGCCTTGGTCGGGAGATCCCAAGCAGGTAGAAGGTGAGGTATGGCTGCGCGAGGGCCTGGCCAAGAAGCTCTATAAGCGAGAGAACCTGCGCTACGGCATTAACCCCATGCTGAACGGGGGTTTTTATGGCCTTCATTTTGAAGGCAGAAGCGGGGTCTACGCTCCCAACCAGGTTGCCGCGCTGGCGGAAGCCCCCACGGGGGACGCCATAGTGCGTGCAGTGGCCGAAATACCTTAGCCAACAAAAGAACTAGCTGCCGCCCAGATTCTCCGGGTAGAGCTTGACGCCTTCCATTTCCGCATAACGGGCCACCAGCTTTTGCAGCACTAGGCGCGTAAGCTGGCCGGTCAGCCCTTCGCGAACGGAATCAAGTGAGCGGTAGCCGGCGGGCTCAACTTTTTCCAGCCGGATGATATGAAAGCCGAACTTACTTTGCACCGGCGTTTTGGTGATCTCTCCCGGTTTCAACTTTCGCAGGGCGGTTTCAAACTCCGGTACGTAGGTCCCGCGCGGCTGGCAGCCAAGCAAGCCCCCCTCTTCGCGGCTTCCCGGATCCTGGGAAAACTCCTTGGCCAGCGCCTCGAACTTCTCCCCCTTGGCGAGCCGCGCCAGCAGCTTGGCGGCCTCTTCCTTGGTGTTCAGCAAGATATGCGAGGCACAGAACTTTTCCGGCAACGCGAGCTCAAAGCGGTACAGGTAATAAAGCGACCTGAGCGAAGCTTCGCTGATTTTGATGTTTGGCAGCAGCGAGCGGATGTAAGCGTTATAGGTCAGTGCTGCATAGAGCAACTGCTTGTAGGTCTCGAGGCTTGGGATCCCCGCGTCATCGAGCGCTTTGGCAAACTCCTCTTCACTGGGAAAACTGGCCTTGGTCTCCGCTAGCGAGGCCTCCACCTCGTCCGGCTTAGCCCCCAGGCCCTTGCGCTCAGCCCAGTTAATTACGGCCTGGTCTTGGGCCAGCCGGGCCAGGAACTCGGGTTTGTACTGCTGGTAACCGGCCTCCGTCTCCGGGCTAAAAGGAATCCCTTGATTGTCCAGCTCCTGGCGCACAAACAGGGTCCACTGCAAGTTGAACTGGCTGAGCGTAATCTTGGCCTTACCCACTTCGGCCACCACCGGATCGGAACCTTGGGCCATTGCCAGCCCGATAAAAACCACACTGAGCAAGAAAATTTTGCGCATGCGCCATATTATCATGCACGCTCAGCCGGCCGGAGATGCGCCTGCTAGTTCAGGATTTTAGATAAACCCCTCCAGGATCCGCTCCACCTGGTCGGTCTCGATCAGGAAAGAATCGTGCCCGTGGGGGCTGGTAATCTCGGCATAGCGGCCACCAGACATCCTGGCAAGCTCGCGTACTTCTGGTGCCGTGTACAGAATATCGGTATCGATCCCCACAAACAGCGACGGCAGGCCCACCAACGGCGCCAGCGCGGCTTCGATTCCGCCGCGGCCCCGGCCCACGTCATGGGTGTCCATGGCGTTCGAGAGCACCAGGTAGGCATTGGCGTCAAAGCGGCGTGCGAACTTTTCGCCCTGGTAGATCAGGTAGCTTTCCCCCAGTTCCGGCTCATCCCCCCAGCGCGCGATGAATGAGCTGGGGGAGCGGTATGAAAGCATGGCGATGGCGCGCGCCATCTGCAAGCCTGCGGGCTGCTTCAGGTACTCGCCGCTCAAGTAGCCGGCGTCTGAAAGGATTGCTTCGCGCGAAAGGCGGTTGAAGGCCCTGGCCCAGGGGCTGTGCACCGCCGGGGCCGCCAGCACGACCAGCTTTGCCACCCGCTCAGGGAACAGGAGAGCGAATTCAAGCGCCACCATGCCGCCCAGGCTGCCGCCAAGCACAGTCACCTTCTTGACACCAAGCTGCTCGACCAGCTTGGCTTGGAGTTTGGCCAGGTCTCGCACGGTCAGTTGAGGAAAATTCTTGCCGTAAGCCTGGCCGGTTCGCGGATCTATCGAAAGCGTGCCGGTACTGCCATAGCAGCTCCCCACATGGTTAGCACAGATCACGTAATGTTTGCCAGGGTCTAGCAGGCGGCCCGGACCTACCAACTGGTCCCACCAGCCCTCGGGCCCAAAAGCTTGATTTAACGGAGAAAGCGCCTGCAGGGTTTCTTCCGTATAGGTGCCCGCCAGGTGCGCGCTTCCGGTAAGCGCGTGAAAAACCAGCACCGCATTGTCCCCTGAAGCCGAAAGGGTGCCATAGGTCTCGAAGGCTAGTTGAACCTCGGGAAGCTCTCCGCCAAGCTCCAGGGTGAAGCCTTGCTGTTTTTCCAGCACCAGGGAACGCGGCTCGGGGGGCGCGACACGGCCACGGCTCCTGGGGGGTTTGATCAGGAGCGCGCCGTGATCCCCCCAGGCTTCGTAGACCAAAGTTCCTTCCATAGTTTTAGACCACCACTGAGTTTGCCGCTCTGAAGGCGTCTTTGATATCGGCTTGAATATCAGAGAGGGCCTCGAGGCCCACCGAGATCCGCACCAACTCCGGGCTGACCCCCGCCAGCACCTGCTCCTGCGCTGAAAGCTGCGAGTGGGTGGTAGAGGCCGGGTGAATGGCCAGCGTGCGGGTGTCGCCTACGTTCGCCACGTGGGAGACCAGTTGCAGGCGGTTGATAAATTGTTTAGCCGCCTGGTAACCCTGCTTCAGGCCGAAGGTAAGCACCGAGCCAGGCTTGCCCCCAAAGTACTTTTGCGCCTTGGTGTAAGAAGGGTGGCCTTCCAGGCCCGGGTAGTTAACCCACGCCACCTCGGGCTGCTCGGAAAGCCAGTGGGAAAGTTGCAGTGAATTCTCAACGTGTCTCTCGGAGCGAAGAGAGAGGGTCTCGAGGCCCAGCAAAAGCAAAAACGCCTCAAACGGCCCCAGGCACTGACCCTGGTCGCGCAACCCGTCCACCCGCGCTTTCAAAATGAACGCCAGGTTGCCGAAGGCTTCAGTGGCTTTCAGGCCGTGATACCCGGGCTGCGGCTCGGTAACGAGCGGATATCGTCCGTTATCCCAGTCAAAGTTTCCGGCGTCCACAATAAGTCCCGCGATGGCCGCACCATGTCCGCCAATCCACTTGGTCGCCGAATGCGTTACCACGTTAGCGCCCCACTCAATCGGGCGGAACAGATAACCTCCCTGGCCAAAGGTGTTGTCCACCAGGAGCGCCACCCCCGCTTGCTTGGCCGCTTGGGCAATGGGTTCAAAGTCCGGGATATTCAAAGCAGGGTTGCCCACCGACTCAAGAAACCAGGCCCTGGTCTTGGCATCGGTCAGCTTAAGAAAGTCCTCTGGCGTCTCCGCCCTACTGGTAAAACGCGTCTCAATCCCCAGCCTGGGCAGCGTAACCTTTAGTTGGTTCCAGCTTCCGCCGTACAAGTTCGGTGTCGAGACAATATTGTCGCCCGCCCTGGCAATATTAGTAAAAGCCAAAAACTGAGCGGCGTGACCCGAGCTTGTTGCCAGCGCGGCCGCCCCGGCTTCTAAAGCGGCGATGCGTTTTTCCAGCACATCGGTGGTGGGGTTCATGATGCGCGTGTAGATGTTGCCGAACTCCTGCAAGCCAAACAGTTTGGCCGCGTGGTCGGCATCCCTAAACTGGTAACTGGTAGTCGCGTAGACCGGAACTTGGCGCGCCCCCGTGGTGGGATCCGCGGTATAGCCGGCATGAAGCTGCAAGGTCTCGAACGCCAATTTTTTCTCTGACATAACTCTCTCCTACCGCATCGAATTTGGGGCGCTGGGAAATTTTGCCGCTTATCTATGCCATTCCGAGTTTCTGGGAGCCTGTCTTCAGCAGCTCGCAGCAACTCAGAACGAGACATCTAAGCCGTAAAATTTTCCGGCTGGGCAGGAGTTTTGAAGAGAATCAAAACCCCCATCCCGATTCGTTCTCTCTTGAATCTGGAAGGGGGCCTTAAGTTTAGGCTTTTCCCTTCTCTCATCTACCCCAGGCGTTTCCCCCGCCTGGGTCGGACTTGGCACCAAGCGCGGAAAGTTGTTGATGATGACCAACTATTTCCGCCGGTTGCCGCGGCATCGCAGGGCCGAATCCCTCCGCCGCTCTGGATAAGAGAACGTTTTTGTTTGTGGCCGCGCCCCAGCGCGGATAAAAAGAGTTTAGGTGCGGACCATGGGCCTGTCAATGCCCCGCACACCTTTGTTATTTCGAGCGAAGCGAGAAATCTCGCGTTTGGTCTTAATTTAGGTTGAGGGGTAAAGAGAGATCCCGAACTACAACTAGCCCTTCAGGCTGAGCGACAAGCTTGGGATGACAGGGTGGGTTGCTCGGGACGAGACCCGGCTGTGTCATTCTGAACGAAGCGGGGCAAAGGATCTATTGCTGCTCAATGGCAGGCAATTTCTCGGTGGGCGCAAGGAGAAATGTTTTGCGAAGTTCACACTGAGCGCTGTCGAAAGGCTCCGCATGACACTGCTTCACCCTTATCATTCCGATTGTAGCGAGGAGCCTATGATGTCGTTCTGAACAAAGCGGGGAATCTTCCTTTTTGGTTTAAACAAGGGTTAATACGAAGCTATTTCCCTACCTCAACATTCCTCCACTCGAAAATCGACTGATAGCAGAAAGCGGCGGGACATTTGTCCATAACTTTGCAATAATAATTATGTAACATATTTCACGAAAGGACTGGTGAGGACTATGAAATTTCTTAGGGGAAAAGGGGAAAACAGGCTACGCGTGATACTGCTTGTGCTTGCTCTAGGAGGTTTCGTTGTTTCGCAGACATCAGCAATCAAGCGCCAATGGGAGACCAGCAGTCACAATAATCAGACAACGTCCCTGGTAAACGCGACGGTGGAGGTCCGGCAAGCATCGGCCGCTCATTGTGCCCGTTGCCATAGCGATCAGGGTTTCCGCGCTTGGTTGCCGCAACTCCTGAAAGGGGATCCCGGCAACATCAAAGGACCCGACGGTAAAGAGGCCGACGTTGCCTACCTCACAAGTCTTGGGCTAACCAAGGACAAGGCCCTCCCTGTTACCTGCTCAACCTGCCATGACGAGAACGAGGACCTGCGGGTGATGAACGACACACCACTTCTGCCATCGGGCTTTGCTGTTTCGGCCGTTGGCGAGGGGGCTCTATGCATGACCTGCCATAACACCCGCAACGGACGGGTGAACTGGAGCGCAGAGGACCCAGGCCGCTACACGGGGCCGCACGCCTCAAGCCAGGGTGATGTCATTGTCGGGAAAAACGTCTTTTTCCTGAATGACACTGAGGACCGCATCTCACCCCATGCTGCCTTCACCGGCGGGGCCTGCGCTACCTGCCACATGAGCCTTAACCAAGAATCACACACCTTCAAGCCGCCAAAGGAAGTTTGCACCAACTGCCACGGCCCAAATATGAATAAGGAGTTCGTCGAGCAGCCGACCAAGTATCTGCTCGGACAGGTGAAGGCGGCAGTTCAGAGCAAGGTACTGGCCGCAGCAGAAAAGGTCGCCGTGGTTCGGGCTTATGATGCCGCTACCTCGAAGTACACCGACAACTTTGCGCTTGACGGACGGACCATTCAAAGCCTGGTGGACATCGGCACCACCGGTGGACAGATTGCATTGAAGGTCAAGCTGACCGACGGCCGCGAGGTCACTAGCCCGCTGGCCGAGTTTCGCGAAGCCCCTGGTGGCAAGCAAGTATATGCAACCGCTAATCCAATTGTGCGCGCCAGTTGGAACTACCTGATGATCAAGTCTGATGGCAGCTACGGTGCTCACAATCCCAGGTTCTCCCGCGACGTGCTGCTCACCACCATCAGCGCCCTTCGTTAACTTGTCACAGCTCTCTGCCCGCTGCCGAGATTCAGCCTCTGCTGGGTCTCGGCAGACCGTTATTGGCACACCGGTATCTTTCTAAACAAAGGGGAGCGGAGTAAAGCTGTCTAAAGACATGCCTATTGCAGGAATACGAAACAGCGCACCTCACCGCTGATCGCCGCCTACCAGCAATAAAGCCTAAGCCGCTAAGGACTCCTGAAGTAAATTCGTGCATCTCTACGCCAATCAAGAGCGGTCAAAAGACCTGTCAGCCAATCCTTGTAGTAGTTCAAGATTATGAGCTGACGCGGCTCAACCTTTAAACCTTTAGTGGGCACTTCGAACAAGAGGTCCAAAATACGCGATTCGTAAAACGGTTGATATTGTCCAGGTAATATGCCAAGGCATCATAAGACCGCTTAAGTTCGATTAGAGCATCGAGACTACTCTTTGGTAAAACATCTATGGCGCGTTGAACGGCAATCCTCAGCGATTCCGAGTTTGACACAATTAGTGGTTTTTGGATGATCGCATTCCAGTCGGAAGAAGCTACCTCTTCTCGGCTAACACACCGCATAATTGCCTCAATAGTCGCTTGAACCATTCGGCGTTGTTCGTCTTCCCGCCCCGCATCTTCGGGACGGAAACCAAGTCCCCGTATAAATCCGTTTAGCCAGCCTCTTGTTGCCTTTTTCTCGCGAAAGTTCTCGAGCATAAAAGCAAAAAGGGCACCGAAAAACAAAAAGGCCTTGGATAAGCCAGTCAAGCCCCGCCGGTATAATAGACCACTTCATGTTTATAGGTTAAAGTACTTCGCCGCCGGGTGGTGCACCACAATGGCGCTGGTGGACTGCTCCGGGTGCAGTTGGAATTCCTCTGAAAGCTGCACTCCTATCTCTTGCCACTGCAAAAGCTCTTGCAGGTACTTCTGGTCTTCCAGCCGCGGGCAGGCCGGGTAGCCAAAGCTGTAGCGGCTTCCCTGGTAGCCCTGCCTGAATAGTTCTTGCAGGTCGGTGGCGTCGTCCTGGGCAATGCCCAGCTGTTGCCGGATGCGCTTGTGCCAGTACTCGGCCAAGGCCTCGGCCATCTCTACCGCAAAGCCGTGGAAGTACAGATACTCCTGGTACTTGTCACCGGCAAAAAGCTCGGCGGCTACTTCAGAGGCCCTGCGGCCCATGGTCACCACCTGCGCGCCAAGCACGTCCCTGGCGCCGTTTTCCCAGGCCGTCTTGGGGAACCAGTTTTGCTCGTCGTCAACTGGTTCAGCGTGGCGCGGGCGGAAGAAGTCGGAGATGCAGAGGTGGCGGTTACCCGTCTGGCGGGGAAAGTTAAAGCGGAATTTTTCCTTGCCGGTCTCCGGGTCAAAGACAATCAGGTCATTCTTATCCGAAGCCGCTGGCCAGAAGCCGTAGACCACAGCAGGTTGCAGCCAGCCCTCTTTGAGGGAGCGTTCAAGCAAATCTTTGAAGACTGGCTCGGCATTGCGCTCAAGCTTCTCCGTATATTCAACTTTCTCGGAATCTCCACGCCTGAAGCCCCACTGGCCGCGAAAAAGAGCGTTCTTGTTGACGTAGCGGGAAATGGTGCCAAGATCTAGCTCGGACTGTTCCACCGGCCGGCGGCCCCAGAACGGGGGTTTTGGGATACAGACCACGGCTGGGATGTTCGATGGCACATACAATGTTCCCGCGGCGAGTTTTTCTTGCAGGATCTCATAGGCG
>JAMCQK010000077.1 GCA_023382135.1 Deinococcus sp. | reverse complement strand
GGAAAAGAAAGCTCTTTCCGATCTGGTTGAGGCGTTCAAGGCCTGGGCCAAGGGACGGAGCAAGATACGGGCCTATTTTCTCTACACGGCGGACGCGGGCGCGGTTTCGGCGCTCAAACAAGCCATTATGAATTCGGGGCTGCCGGTGGAAGAGGGGTTCACCTCCGAGGTCGGCGCGGTCATCGCCTCACACACGGGCCCCGGAACCTACGGCTTTTACGCTTACAGCCTTTAGCGGGCGCTTCAAGGAAACGGGATGAACGTAGCCTAACTTTCCGATACCACCATAGGGCTTTCACCCGCCCAAGCGCTTGCTCAGGGGGTGCACCTGGTTCCCCAGCAGGTGATCATCGAGGGCCGGAGCTTGCGCGACTTTGTGGAGGTGGCCCCGGCACAGGTGGCCGAGGCGCAAAAGGCCGGCAAGCGCGTGAGCACCAGCCAGATTAACCCGGCAGACCTCGAGGCCATCTACCAGAACCTGCTCCAAAAGTTCGACTGGATTGTGTCGGTTCACGCCTCCTCAAAGCTCTCGGGCACCGTGGCCAGCGCCGAGATGGTGGCCAAGCGGTTTGCCGGCAAGGTCAAGGTGATTGACAGTCTGACCCTAAACGGCGGCCTCAGTTTTGTAATCGGGGAGTGCCGCAAGAAGCTTGCCGAGGGGGTTTCAATGGAGGGCCTCGAGGCCGCCATATCCCCGCTTCGAGCCAAAGTCCGCGGCCTGGCCCTGCCCGCCACCCTCGAATATCTGCACCGGGGTGGCAGAATTTCCGGCTTGCAGCACATGCTTGGCAGCTTCTTGAAGATGCTTCCAATCATCGAGGTCTCCGATGGCCTGGCGCGGCCCACCGAACGCCTGCGGGGCTGGCACCGGGGCTTGGAGCGGCTGGCGGAGCTCCTGCGTAAGTATTATCCGGCGGGCGCGCGCGTAGTGATTGCCCATGCGGACAAACCGGAGGCAGTTGAGCCTTTACAAAAACTGATCGCTTCCGAGGGTGTGGCGGTGGAAGACGTGCGCGAGTGCGGGCCTGCGGTATCGGCGCATACCGGCCCCGGCACTATCGCTCTTTTTGCCGCCCCGCACTAAGCATCTCCATGGTGAGTTTGACCAAAGAGAGTAAGGAGCACGGCGCGGCTATTCAAGCCTTTCGACAAACTTAGACCGGAGAAACTTAGGCCGCCTTTCCCTTGAGGGGGTGAGGGTAATCGCCCCAGGAGAGCACTGCCGTTAAACAAGCTTCCCCGCGAGAAAAGTAAGATTTCATCTATGCGCGCGGCCATCCAACGTGTCTCGCAAGCCCGGGTAGAAGTAGAAGGAAAAGTCACCGGACAGATTGAGCGGGGTTTTTTGGTGCTGCTCGGAGTTCACCGCAGCGATACCCCGCAAGATGCCGAATACCTTGCCCGTAAAGTCGCCAACCTGCGTGTTTTTCCCGATAGCGAAGGCAAGATGAACCTGCCGCTTTCCGATGTAAAAGGCGAGGTCCTGGTGGTCTCGCAGTTCACGCTCTATGCCGATACCCGCAAGGGCAACCGGCCAAGCTTTATCGAGGCGGCACAGCAGGTAGATGGCAAGAGGCTCTACCAACAGTTCTGTAACCTGCTCGAGGCCCAAGGGCTTCACGTGGAAACGGGTATATACCAAGCCGATATGAAAGTGCATCTGGTGAACGACGGACCAGTAACCATCCTGTTGGATTCTCAGGATCGCCTGAGGCCCTCTCGCAGCTAGGCTGCTGTTGCGATACTTCAGACAGTTTTCGGCCTTGGTTTAGCTGGCTGGACCTATGGACCTTTGTCCCATGTTGCGCCCCGATAACACAGTGGTAGACTTACACTGCTCGGCAAACTGACCGTGGAATCTCAGGTTAGGAAGCTCTGCTGGGTAATTCATGGAGGTGGCGAAATGGCACGTTTATGGAAAGCCATAGTTCTAGGCCTCGTCGTCGCGCTCGGGTCGGTGTCTCTGGCCGCAGGCAAACTGGAGATTTTCTCCTGGTGGGCGGGTGACGAAGGTCAGCGCTGGAAGCGTTACTAAAGATCTACAAGCAGAAGTACCCCGGTGTTGAGGTCATCAACGCAACGGTCACGGGCGGCTCGGGCGTGAACGCACGCGCGGTGCTCAAGACCCGCATGCTGGGGGGCGACCCGCCGGACAGCTTCCAAGTACACGCGGGGCAGGAGCTGATCGGCACCTGGGTGGTAGCGGACCGCATGGAAGACCTCACCGGCCTGTACAAGTCCGAAGGCTGGTTGACCAAATTCCCCAAAGGTCTGATCGACCTGCTCAGCTACAAGGGCGGTATCTGGAGCGTTCCGGTAAACATCCACCGCTCCAACGTACTGTGGTACAACCCCGCCAAGTTGAGGGAGTGGGGCGTGACCCCGCCCAAGACCTGGGACGAGTTCCTGGCCACTTGCGCTACCTTGAAGGGTAAAGGTATCGAGGCCCCCCTTGCGCTAGGTGAAAACTGGACCCAGAACCACTTATGGGAATCGGTGGCCCTCGGCGTCCTGGGTGCTGATGACTGGAGCGCCCTTTGGACCGGCAAGCTCAAGTTCAACGATCCTAAAGCTGTAAAAGTTTGGGACACCTTCGGCAAGGTGTTGGACTGTGCCAACAAAGACGCCGCTGGCCTTTCGTGGCAGCAGGCCACCGACCGCGTAGTGCAGGGCCAGTCCGCCTTCAATATCATGGGCGACTGGGCCGCGGGCTACATGACCACTACCCTCAAGCTCAAGCCCGGCGAAGGCTTTGGCTGGGCCCCCTCCCCTGGCACCGCAGGCACTTTCATGATGCTCTCTGACTCTTTCGGCCTGCCCAAGGGCATCAAGAACCGCACCGAGGCCCTCAACTGGCTCAAAGTGCTCGGCTCGCGCGAAGGACAGGACGCCTTCAACCCACTTAAGGGTTCCATCGCCGCGCGCACCGACTCCGACCTCAGCAAGTACAACGCCTACTTGCAGTCGGCCGCCAAGGACTGGAAGAGCAACAAGATTGTGGGCTCCCTGGTCCACGGCGCCGTGGCTCCTGAATCGTTCGGCGGACAGTTTGGCACCGTGATGGAAATCTACCTGAACGGTAAGAACTCCAAGGCTGCCGCGAACGCCGCTCAGGCCATCGCCAATCAAGCTGGCATCGGACGCTAGACTTTTGCACCTATGGGGGCGGGCTTTCACCCGCCCCCATTTCAAAACCGAAAACATAAGATAGACATCTGCCATGAAGTGGACCAAGAACGCCGACAACTGGGTAGCAGCCTTGGTCATGCTTCCCTCGGTCATCCTGATCGCCATCTTCGTCTACTACTTCATCGCCAAGACCGGGTACACCTCGCTAACCGACTGGGGAAAAGATCCCAGCCAAGCGCTTTCCGCCCACCCTAAAATCAAATTCATCGGCTTTGAGAACTATAAAGACCTCTTTACAGGGCTGATAAATGGTCGTTTTCGCCAGGATCTCGTAAGCACTTTTTTCTTCACCTTGTTTTTTATCGCGGGATGTTTGTCCGTTGGGCTTGGCCTGGCCATGTTCTTGGACCGAAGCCCAAAGGGAGAAGGTCTTTTCCGCACCATCTTTCTTTTCCCTATGTCGCTTTCGTTCATAGTCACGGGCACTATCTGGCGTTGGATGTTGCAACCACAGGGTGGCGTTAATCAACTGCCTTCTCTGGTCGGCTTACCACCAGGCAAATTTGGCTGGCTAACCTCGCGCGAGCAAGTCTTTCAGTTCGACTGGAATTCGTTGCCCCTCTTCACCGCGCTGGTGGTGGCCATGGTGCTACTGTGGGTGGCATTTTCGGCTTTCCGGAATGGGTTTCGCAGAAGAGCTTTAACCGCCCTGGCCTCTGCTGGACTGCTTATAGCGTGGGCTTTCACGCTAGGCAGCAGCGTGCAGCTACTCCCCTTCGAGGAAAAACATGGCTTCAACCTGGCTTTCATTGGCATCCTCATCGCCGCTATCTGGCAGATGTCCGGCTACACCATGGCGCTTTACTTGGCTGGCCTTCGGGGAATTCCTGAGGAGTTAAGGGAAGCAGCACGGGCGGATGGCGCGAGCGAGTTCCAGCTTTACCAGCGCATCATCTTCCCCCTGCTCGCTCCCATCACGCTCTCGGCCATGATTATCCTAGGTCATATCAGCCTGAAGATCTTTGACTTGATTTTTGCTATGGCCGGCGCAGACAACGCACCCACCGACGTTCCCGCCTTGCTGCTCTACGTTACCGCCTTCCGATCTAACCAACTCGCCACAGGCGCAGCCATCGGCACCATTCTCCTCATTCTGGTTGCCTTCATCATCGTGCCCTATCTACGTAGCCAGCTTAGGAGCGAGGTAAGACGGTGAGCCCTGTCGTCCAAGCCATTCTTGCCTTCCTTACGGGGGGGGGGTGGGGGGATTTCTCTGAATTGCTGTTACCCCTTGATCGGGCGGATGGTGCCACATGATTGGCCGTACCATTACTTACTCTGTGCTGCTGATAGCAACCTTGCTCTTTCTATTGCCGATTTATCTGGTGGTTGTTACCGCCCTCAAGGAGCCAGCTGCCATTATGCTTTCCACAACCTGGCAGTTGCCAAAGGTCTGGAACTGGGACAGTTTTGTACAGGCCTGGACGGCATTTTTGCCTAAGCTAAAAAACAGCTTTGTGCTTACCTTCTTTGCGACGCTAATCTCAGCCCTGCTGGGATCACTCAATGGCTACGTGCTCTCCAAGTGGAAGTTCCCCGGCGCCAATATTATCTTCCCCCTCATGCTCTTTGGCATGTTCATCCCCTACCAGGCGGTCCTAATCCCGCTCTTTCAGTTTGTAAAAAGCATTGGGCTTTACGGAACTGTATGGGGGCTCGTGCTGGTTCACGTGGTTTATGGTCTTCCCATCACCACGCTCATTTTCCGCAACTACTATGCCGAGATTCCCGATGAACTGGTGGAGGCAAGCCGAATTGATGGTGCGGGGTTTTTCAATATCTACCGCAAGGTGATTTTCCCGCTTTCGATTCCGGGCTTTGTGGTGGTCATCATCTGGCAGTTCACACAGATATGGAACGAGTTCCTGTTCGCGGTCACCCTGACCAACCCTAAAAGCCAGCCCATCACCGTGGCACTGGCGCAGCTGGCCGGGGGCGAAGCGGTGAAATGGAACCTGCCTATGGCGGGAGCGCTTTTAGCGGCGCTGCCAACGTTGCTGGTTTACATATTTTTGGGCCGATACTTTATCAGAGGATTGCTGGCAGGGTCAGTTAAGGGTTGAGCTGTTATGAGCTCTGAAGGTAGGTTGCGCGTAGTACTGTAAGGCAGATAATGCACAAATACGTTCACCACAAAACCGATGGCCGGCAGCTTTTTCTGTACGGCCATAAGCCAAACAAACTCACTCCATTGCCAGATGCGGAGCAGGGCGTGGCCCAAGGCTCGCACGCCCGCTGGCATCCGCTGAGACGCGAGTGGGTGGTCTACGCGGTACACCGCCAGACGCGCACCTTTCTGCCACCCAAGGAGTTCTGCCCGCTTTGTCCTAGCAGGCCAGACGGTCTTCCCACCGATATCCCATTTGAGAATTTCGAGATTGCGGTCTTTCAGAACCGCTGGCCCTCACTTTCACCCCGCGCGGGCGAAGCCCCAAGGGATTTGCCGGTCCTCACCCGTGAAGCCAACGGCGACTGCGAAGTGGTAGTCTTCACGCCAGAGCACAACGGGAGCCTGGGAACCATATCGCAGGAACGGCGCGAACTGCTGGTGCGCGTATGGGCGGACCGCTACCAAGAGCTCTACTCGAGACCAGAGATTCAGTATGTGATGCCCTTCGAAAACCGGGGCGAGCTGATTGGTGTGACTATGCATCACCCGCACGGCCAAATTTATGCATACCCTTTTGTTCCGCCCGTGGCCGAGCGCGAAGCCGGGAGTTTTCGAGAATCGCCGGCTCTCTTGAACTTGCTGGCCTCGGCAAAATCCTATACCGTGCTTGAAGACCAACACTGCCTTGCCATGATTCCGCCTTTCGCTCGGTTTCCTTACGAAGTGCTTGTCTACCCCAAGAAATTTCACCCAGGCCCCTGGGCTTTTTCGGATGACGAGGTAAAAAGTTTTGCCTTCATGCTGGGTGAGGTCGTCCGGCGCTACGACAAGCTTTTCGAACAGCCTTTTCCGTACATTCTGCTGCTGCACGCGGCGCCCAAAGGCGAAGAAGCCCGCTTTCATTTTCATGCTGAGTTCAACGCGTACTTACGAACCAAGGACAAGCTCAAATATCTGGCGGGGACCGAGGTAGGTGCGGGCACCTTTGTGGTGGACGCGCTGCCGGAAGAAACCGCCAAAGTACTCCGTGAGGTTAGGCCATGAACCAAGCCGTGCTGACCAGGCTTCGGTTGTGGATGAAGCAAAATAATTTGGACCGGTTGTATGTTCAACAACCCGAAAATTTTTCCTGGCTCACTGGCGGCGATAACACCATTGTGGTGGGCCGCGGTGTTGGTTGGCTCGAGGTGGAAGAAACAGTTCGCCTGCATACAAGCAGAGTTGAAGCCGCGCGCATGGCGGAAGAGGAAACCCCTGGGCTGGAGATTGTGTCTTACCCCTGGCATGCCCCATTCGAACCGAAGGGCGAGACCGACCTTACCAATGACCTGACACACCTCCGGCTGGTGCTATCGGAACCGGAGCAGCAGCGTTACCGCAGCCTGGGAACGACCGTGGGCATAGCCTTGGGAAACGCACTGCGCGCCGCCAGTCCGGAATGGACCGAAGGCGAGCTCGCGGGGGCGGTCTCAGAAGAATTGCTTTCACGTGGTGTTCAGCCGGTGGTTCTTCTGGTTGCGGGCGAGAGGCGAATTTTCAAGTACCGCCACCCATTGCCACGGCTGGAAAAATTGGGAAGGCTGTGCATGGGTGTGGTCTGCGGAAAGCGTCACGGGTTGATTGCCAACGTTACCAGGTTGCGAAGCTTTGGTCGTACAGATATCAGGCGGCTTAACCACTTGGTTTTAGAAGTGGAAAGTGCTGCTTTATCCACCAGCGCGCCGGGAGCCAGTCTGGGCGAGGTAATTTCCGCCATCCAAAACGCATACCGGGACTTGGGTGTTGCCGAGGAATTTGAAAACCACCACCAGGGCGGCCTAGCCGGCTACCAGCCCAGGGAGATTGTGGCCACGCCAGGAAACACCACCCGCCTCGAGGCCGGCATGGCGCTAGCCTGGAACCCATCGCTTCCTGGCGCCAAGGTGGAGGACACCTTCTTGCTCACCGAGTCGGGGCTCGAGAACCTGACCTTCGACCCGGAGTGGCCCGCTGTGGCGGTGGGTGGCCGGCTCCGCCCGCTGGTGATGGAGGGTTGATGGGTTTTATCGAGGTGTTTGGCCACCAACCCGCGACGGACGCGAGTGCCCCCGGAAGGGTCAATCTTCTCGGCGAGCACACCGACTACAACCAGGGCTTCGTGCTGCCGACCCCACTTTCTTACAACACCCGGGTGGAAGCCTCGGCGATGGACGGAATCATCGAGGCGTATGCGGAGAATTTCTCCCAGCGAAAAGTGCGCGGCCTGCAAAACGCCAAACAAGGGGACTGGCTCGACTACCCGGCGGGCTGTGTCTGGGTTCTCCGTCAAGCAGGCTACCAGGTACCGGGGGCCAGGATGCACCTGAAGAGTTCCGTACCGATAGGCGTGGGGCTTTCGAGCTCCGCCGCCTTGGAGGTTGCTACTCTCCGCGCGCTGAGAAGGCTGTTTGGGCTGGACTTTGACGACGTAACGCTGGCTCGCCTGGCTCAGCGAGCGGAAGTGGAGTACGTGGGCGTTCGTTGTGGAATTATGGACCAGATGGTGGCCTCGCTGGGGCAGCCAGGCCACGCGCTGTTTTTGGACACCAGGGATCTAAGCTACCGGCTGGTTACCCTTCCAAGGGGCTACGCAATTTTGGTTGTGGACTCCGGAATACCAAGAAGACTGGCTGAATCGGGCTACAACACACGCCGCACCGAGTGCGAAGAGGCCTGCAAGCTTTTGGGCGTGAAGGCCCTGCGCGACGTGCCACTGCAAAGCATGCGCGCCGTAAACGGCCTTCCCGAGCCCCTGAACCGCCGCGCCCGCCACGTAGTGACCGAAAACGCCCGCGTGCTTGAGGGTGTAGAGGCGTTGGAACAAGGCAACGTCAAGCGATTTGGTGAGCTGATGCTGGCTTCGCACCAGTCTTTGAAAGAAGACTACCGGGTTTCGCTGCCAGAGGTTGACCAGCTTGTGGAGATTTGCATCAAACACGGCGCGGTTGGCGCGCGCATCACCGGTGCCGGCTTCGGCGGGGCCATTGTGGCGCTGGTGCCGGAGGGCGAGAAAGAGTTGTTTTGCCAAGGCGTGACAAAGGACTATCCGGCGGCGAAATTTTTCTAGACCGCCGCCAGGGCCTCGGAGAGCATGGCCTCGAGGTCTGCCGCACTCTCCACACCCACTGATATCCGCACCATCTCCGGGCTTACGCCAGCCGCGAGCCTGGCGGGTTCTGGCAGCCTGCTGTGGGTGGTTGTCCACGGATGAACCGCCAGCGTCCGCACGTCACCCACGTTGGGCGCCTGCAAAATTTTTAGCTGGGACAGAAAACGGCTTGCGCCTTCCAGACCGCCTTTAATTCCCAGTGTGAGTATGCCGCCAAAACCTCCCTGCAAATATTTGGCAGCCCGGCGGTGCGCGGGGTCAGACGCCAGCCCCGGATAACGCAGCCAGGCGATCTTGGGCTGGCCCGCCAGAAATGCCGCCAGGCGCATGGCGTTTAGATTTTGTCGTTCGACCCGCAAAGGCAGGGTCTCGAGGCCTTGAAAAAGCAGATAAGCATTGAAGGGCGAAAGCACCATGCCGCCCACAGCCAGGCCCAGGTGCCGGACGCGCTCGGGATAGCAGCGGGAGCCGAAGGCTTCCAGCGGCACACGCCCTTGTAGGTCCGCCGCGAGAAACTGAGGGAAGTTTTCCCAGAGACTGGTCTCGCGCGAGAGCACCGCCCCCCCGAGCACCGAGCCATGGCCCGAGGCCCACTTGGTCAGGCTGTGGGTGACCACGTGAGCGCCGTGGTCTAAAGGTCTGGCAAGATACCCCGCCGCTCCAAAGGTGTTGTCGACTAAGAACGCAATTTTGCGTTCTTCGCAGAGCGATGCCAGGACCTCGAAGTCCGGAATCGCAAGCGCCGGGTTAGCCAGCACCTCGGCAAAGACCACTTTGGTGTTCGGCGTGATAGCCGCACGCACCTGGTCCGCTTCCGGCGCCACAAAGGTGGTCTTTACGCCCATCAGGCCAAAGACCTGGTTGAGAAGCCCCACGGTACCGCCAAAAAGTCCGGGGCTGGCGATGATCTCGTCACCCGGGCGCACCAAAGACAAAAGCGCGGCGAAGCTGGCCGACTGGCCCGAAGCAAGCGCAACCGCGCCCACCGCTCCTTCCAGCGCCGCCAAACGTTGCTCCAAAGCCGCCGCCGTGGGGTTCTGGATGCGCGTATACGTGTAGCCTTCACCGGTGGCGAAGCGCTGCTGGCCGTCCTCGAGGCCGGAAAAGCGATAGGCGGCCACCCCGTAGATGGGAAGGCCCACCGCGCCGTGCGGGTCATCCGCCGGTAGTCCCGCAAGCACCGCTAAGGTCTGGTAGTCCATAAAGTGTCAGGCAACTATTCCTGGTGCTCTATAGTCTAAAGCCTGTTCAGGCTTTTGGAAGGGCCGGAAGCTCCACCCGCCGCCCGCAGCGGCAGGTGTCTCCCTCGAAAGCCACCACTGTGCCGTCTTCGCGCAGATACTCCCACATCGTACCGCAGTCGGGGCAGCGCACCTCGGAAAATCCCAGCGAGCGGATGTCCTCGGGCGGGAGCTGGTATTTTTCGCCGCACCAGTGGCAGACCACTTCGGCGCCGCCGTCTTTGGTGATCATCTCTTCGCGTTCGTGGCGGTCAAAGTAGACCAGCGCCGCCAGCGCGCGTTCACGGCTGCAGCGGCAGCCAAAGCGCAGCGGCACGTGGCCGTTTTTGAAACCGATAGCGGATAAATCGGTGGCCTGGTACTCGAGGCCGCGCAGGAGCCACTGGACCGACTGGTCAAGTCCCTGGTGCAGCATCAGCTTGGTCATGGAAGGTGCGTTCTGGAGGTTGGCCTCGAGGCCTTTCACCACGCTATCAGGCGCCCCTGGCATCAGCTGAATCACCGCCCCGCCCGCAACCTGCACCTGACCTTCCCCGTGTACCCTCACGCCCAGCAACACCGCGGAAGGCGCCTGCTCCGACTGCAACAGGTAGTGAGCCAGGTCTTCGGCAATCTCGCCCGAGACCAGTTCGGTTGCCGATTGATAGATCTCGCCGTTCGACAAAGCGCGCGCAACCTTGAGTTCGCCCCGGCCCACCGCCGCACCCACATTCAGTTTTCCATCGGCTCTAAGAGGAAGTTCAACCCCGGGGCTCTTCACGTAGCCCCTCACCAGGCCATCGGGTGCGGCTTCCACCACCGGACCGCCCAGCGGGCCATCACCGGTAAAGCGCAGGCCGACGCGCTCCTTGGGGGTTTTGGAGAGCAAAAACGAGAGCAAGAGCCCACCCGTCATGGCTCTCCCGAGCGCAGCCGTGGGCGTGGACGAAAGCCCGTGACGAACGCGGGCTTCTTCGGCGATATCGGTGGTTTCGGCGGCCAGCACACGCAGCTTTCCCTCTGCGGCCAAACCTCTAATCAAGCGGCCCACAACGCCCTATGTTAGCCGAAACTGCTTTTCAAAGAGGAATCCAGGCCAGCTTTAGGTTCATCCCGAGCACCCCCTGTTACCCCGAGTGCATTTCCGTGTCATCCGGGAAACTCTTTCGTGTCATCCCGAACGAAGTGCTCAGCCCGAAGGGCTAGTTGTGGTTCGGGATCTCTCTTTTGCTTCTGAAGACGATAAAGAAAAAAACGAGATTTCTCGCCTGCGGCTCGAAATGACAATGGGGTTACGAAACGACAACAGCATCATCTGTCGCCTGAAGGCGAGGGCTTCACCTTTCCCAAGGCCGGACAGCGAAGCACACTAAGGCGGGCAACAAGGTTCTGGCCAGCTACGGCTAGCAGTTTTCGGGTCTTGCCCAATATTCGATATAAACTCATATCCATGCGAGCTCGCTCTTCCCTCTTCACGCTCTATATGGAGCACATATATCCGGAAAACCGGGCCTGGGTGGGAGACCTGATTCGTTGGATGGAAATGTTGGAGTTCAGCGAGCCGGCAGTGCGGGCGGCGGTTTCCAGGAGCGTTCGGCGCGGCTGGATTATCCCGGAGAAAGAGGGCCGCAAGGCCTTCTACAAACTTTCATCGCGGGTGGCTTGGCAGGTGGAAAAGGTTCGCGAGCGGCTTTACTCGTACGGCTCGCCATGGGACGGCAAGTGGCGGGTCTTGATCTACGCGGTACCGGAGGCTAAGCGGTCGGTTCGGGACCGCTTCAGGAACGAACTGGTATTGCTGGGGTTTGGTACGCCTCTACCGGGGGTCTGGGTTAGTCCAAACGGCGGCCTCGAGGCCGCCCGGGATCTAGTACAGTTTTACGGCTTGAACGGATACGTAGAGCTCTTCGAGGCCGAACGGCTGACAAATTCTTCCGGGCATGAGCTGGTGGAAAAATCTTTTGACCTCAAAGCGGCCCAGACCCGCTACAAGGTTTTCTTGAAACAAAAAGATCCTCTTCCAAGAAGCGAGCAGGAAGCCTTTGTCCAGCTCACGCGGCTGGTGCACGAAGCAAGAAAGCTCCTGTACTTTGACCCCGGGCTTCCGCCGGAGCTCACCCCGCCGGGCTTCCTGGGCCAAGCGGCAAAAGAACGCTTTCTAGGGCTTCACCGCCAGCTTTCGCGTAAGGCCGGACCCTTGTTAGGATCTTCGGCGGCAGACTAGCTCTGGTTCTCCGGCTTCTCGCCTGAGCGGGCCTTGGCAAACCTTTGGCGTAGTTGCTTGAGCCGCTCCCTTACCTTTTCCTCCCAGCCCTCGCCAGTGGCTTGGTACAAGGTGAAGGCCTCGAGGCCTTCCGGCATATACTGCTGCGCAAAGCTCGCTTCCGCGTCCTGGTGATAGTAGGCGTAGCCCTTCCCGTAACCAAGCCGCTTCATCAGGCCGGTGGGCGCGTTGCGAATGTTGAGGGGAACCTGGGCGTCCGGGTGGTCGCGCACAGCTTGTTGCGCGTTCGACCAGGCACTGTAAACACTGTTCGACTTGGGCGCCAGCGCCAGGTAGACACACAGTTCCGCCAGCGCCAGTTCTCCTTCGGGACTCCCTAAAAAATCGTAAGTATCTTTGGCCGCCATGGCGACTCGAATAGCATTGGGATCCGCCAGACCGATATCCTCCAGCGCCATGCGCGTAAGCCTGCGCGCCAGATACAAAGGATCGGCCCCGCCTTCCAGCATGCGGGCGAGATAATAAAGCGCCGCATCCACGTGGTTCCCGCGCACGCTTTTGTGCAGCGCTGAAATCAGGTCATAAAATGCTTCGCCGCCTTTGTCCATCAGCAGGGTGCCTTTGCCCAAGGCTTCCTTGACCAGAGCCGCAGTGACTTTTCCCTGGCCAAGCATGGAAGCAAGCTCCAAAGCCGAAAGCGCCCTGCGAGCATCGCCCAGCGCGGCTTCGGATAAGAGCTTGAGCGCTTCCGGCTCGGCTTCGGTTCCCGGCAGGCCTTCCGGGTGCGAAAGCGCCCGTGTCAAAACCTTTTGAATTTCCGAAGGCTCCAACGGGTTAAGCACGTAGACCCGCGCCCGCGAACGCAAAGCGGGGTTTACTTCAAACGAAGGGTTCTCGGTGGTGGCGCCAATAAAAGTAAGCAAGCCGGATTCAACGTGGGGCAACAAAGCGTCCTGCTGCGCTTTATTGAAGCGGTGCACCTCGTCGACGAACAAGACTAAACCACCCGTTGCGCGCGCTTTTTCCACCGCTTCTTTAATGTCTTTGACGCCCGCCGAGACCGCCGACAGCGCAACGATTTTTTGGCCCACGCCTTCCGCCAGCACACGGGCTAAAGTGGTTTTGCCGGTCCCAGGCGGGCCCCAGAGAATGTGCGAGTGCAGGTTTTTGTTTTCTAACATCTTGCGCAGGGGCCTGCCGGCACCAGTCAAGTGCTCCTGGCCCACCAGGTCGTCCAAGGTGCGAGGCCGCATGCGCTCAGCTAGTGGGGTCACAACTCTATCTTGGCAGCACAGGCCCTTTTCCGAAAGTGAGCCAGTTGCGCGAGGATTGGACATAAAGCGGGCAGAGATGGCGGCCTTGGCGGCAAACTGGA
This sequence comes from Deinococcus sp., assembly GCA_023382135.1. GTDB lineage: Bacteria > Deinococcota > Deinococci > Deinococcales > Thermaceae > JAMCQK01. Next base: position 875 of record JAMCQK010000077.1, on the reverse strand, counting down.
AACACCTGGCAACCTCGGCAACCGTGGTTCATATGAACACCAAGCGATGGGCTCAGGCATTAAGCTCAAATATAGATGATCGTGCTGCAGCTTCTGCCACTATTCTTTCTAGTGCTAGGCCTATGGCCTTCGTGGCTGTATGCGCCTAAAGAAGAGTTTTCGCTTGCTCTTGGCTATCTGGTTGCTAGTCTGCTGATGGCCAGCACCGCCACCTTGTACGCACGGGCCCCGGTGGGGCCGCGGACCAGGCCCTTCTGGGTGCTGGCTCTGGCCCTGACGGCCTTGGGACTCTCCTTTCAGGCAAGCGACCACCTGGTGGAACTCCCGGAAAATATACGACCCTTTGGCCTGGCGGCGTTTATGGCCAGTTGCGCTGCGTTCCTAATGGCGCTCTTCCGACAGCACCACGAAACCTTAGTGGTGGCCAAGCTTTCAGGCCCAGCCTATACCGAATCCCAGGGGATCATGAAACGAAGCGCCCTCACTGCCCTGGCCTACAACTTGGAAGCAGTGGCTGCGCGCCACCCGGTAATGCTTATTCTGGTACAAACCCAGAGCAGCCAAGGCGCTAGGATCATCCTGGAAACCCTGCGCGGGTCTGATCTGATGTTCAAGGTGGACACGGATCGCTACCTGCTGGTGTTGCAACAAGGCGGAGCTGCTGCCGCTCCACCGGTCTTCCACAGGCTTAAAGAAAAACTGCCGCAGCTTTTATACGCCGCCCTTCCGTACCAGGGTGGAAGCATCCGGCGGGCTTTGGAGCAGTTGGAAGCTGAGCTTGACCAAAGCTCCACCTTGCAGCCCGAGCCGCCTACTGAAACCTGACCGGCTTCTCACCGGACCAAACATACCCCGCATCTTTGCGGATTAACCGG
>JAMCQK010000002.1:2331-2789 GCA_023382135.1 Deinococcus sp. | reverse complement strand
ACATACAAGTCAGCAACTCGCCCATGTACATGCCGATGGAGATTTGCGGGGTCACCACATCTCCCAAAAAACCCAGCAGGAAAGGCACCGCGAAAGGGAGCAGCACGAAATACGAGAACACCGCGCCCGCGGCGAAGCTAAAACCCGCCCCTAGCAAAAAGGGAACCGCCAAACGCCGCTCGTGGTCGTAGAGACCGGGAGCAATGAAAGCCCATATCTGATAAACGATAAAGGGGAGGGCGAACGCCAAACCGCCAAAGGCCGCTACCTTAAAAGCGGTAAGGAAGGGCTCGGTGATGTTAAGGACGATCAGTTCGGCTTTGATGTTGCTAGTGGCGTTGAAGACATCCAGCGGCTTCTTGAGCCAATCCAGGAGTTGCACCCGGAATGTGAAAGCCAAGCTGGTTGTGATCCCCCAGGCCACTAAAGACCAGATGATCCTCGAGCGCAGCTCCTCG
>JAMCQK010000002.1:0-2321 GCA_023382135.1 Deinococcus sp. | reverse complement strand
TAAGCTTTGTCCTCGGAGGTGGGGGCGGGCTCTTCTGGCCTGGCGGCGGGGGTGGTTACGGGCTTCGGCTTCTCGTCCAGGTTCACGGTACTCTCGAACTCCTCGCGGATGCTCTGGGCCCCCTTCTTGAACTCGCGGATGGACTGGCCCAGGCTACGACCCAGCTCGGGCAGCTTGCGTGGCCCAAAGAGCAGCAGGGCTACCACCAGGATGATCAGGATCTCAGGCATTCCTAGGTTCATGGCTCTCTCCTAAACTAAAGTGTACTCCGCTTGCTGAATTACAAATGAATACTGTCTCCCAGCCAGTCCAAAGCGCCGAGGAGCGAGGGCCGATCGATTACTTAGTGCCCACCACGCACAGCTTGCCTATTGAGCTTGGCCCCGCTTGCGTTTTACATAACCTTCGATATTGCGCTGGCGCTCGCGGGCAATAGCCAAGGCGTCTTCAGGGACATCCTGGTTGAGGGTACTCCCGCCTGCCACGTACGCCCCGTCCGCGATCTTGATGGGAGCGATCAAAGTGGTGTTAGAGCCGATAAATACTCCCCGCCCCACGATGGTGCGGTGTTTTTGTTTCCCGTCATAGTTGGCGGTGATGGTTCCAGCCCCGATGTTGGAGTCCTCACCGATGTCGGCATCGCCCAAGTACGCCACGTGTCCGGCCTTGGCCCCACGGCGCATGCGGGTAGCTTTCATCTCCACGAAGTTCCCCACGTGGACTCCCTCCTCGAGCACCACCCCTGGCCTAAAGCGGGCAAAAGGCCCAGCGTCGGCTCCACTTTTGATGAGAGACTTTTCGGCCACCACGTTAGGGCGGAGGGTGACGCCAGGCTCGAGTTCCATATCGGTGAGCACCGAGTAAGCCCCGATCTCGCAGCCCTCGCCGATCTTAGTCGCCCCGCGCAGGATCACCCCCGGCCAAAGGGTCACGTCAGGGGCTAGCTCGACGCTGGGCTCGAGGTAGATGGTTTCCGGCTGGATCATCCGCACCCCCCGGTCCATCCACTGCTGCCGCAACCGTGTGAGCAAGATGGCCTCTACCTGGGCTAGTTGGGAGCGGGTGTTGACCCCCAAAAGCTCGCCGGGATCGTTGGACTCCAGCCCCCTGACGTGCTTGCCCATGGCCCGGTAGATGCGAATCAGATCTGGCAGATAGTACTCCCCTGCAGCGTTGTGGTTATCGATTTGCTCGAGCGCCGCCCACACCTCTTTGCGAAAGGCATAGACCCCGGCGTTCACCTCCTTGATGGCTCGCTGGGCCAAGTTGGCATCTTTTTCCTCGACGTTGGCGATGATCTCGCCGTCACCGTCGCGGATGATGCGGCCCATCCCGGTGGGGTCGGCCATCTTCACGGTGAGGAGTACCAGGTCGGAGGTCTCGAGAGCCTTGACCAGATTAATAATGGTCTCGGCGCGGGCTAAAGGGGTATCCCCCTGCCGCAGCACGATGGGGCCGGGGTAGTCCTCAAGCAGGGGGCGGGCCTGCAGCAAGGCATGAGCAGTGCCCAGTTGGCGCTCCTGAACAACGTATTCCAGCGGGTAGCCCTTGAGGGCCTGGCGCACTTCTTCCGCCCCGTGGCCGAGCACCACCACCACCCGCTCAGCGCCGCTTTCGAGAGCGGTTTCCACCGCATAGGCTACCATCGGCTTGCCTAGTAACGGATGGAGCATCTTGGGAAGTTTAGATTTCATGCGGGTACCCAAACCCGCAGCCAAGATTACGACGGCATGACCCATACCCATATCTAAAAGCTCAGTCTACCCCTACTGAGTGCGGGAAGTTTAATATGCCAGCGCCTCAGCTACCCCTTCCGCTTCGGCTTAGCCTGGGCATTTGGCTTGGTGGCTGGAACTGCCGGGGTCGCCACCGAAGCAGGCTGGCGCTCGCCCTTGGGCAAGCGACGGAGCATGATGATCGCCAGGATGACGAGCGGGATAGAGATAAGCTGGGTTGCGGTGAAGAACCCAATACCGATTTGGTCATTTTCGTAGACCCGCCACCACAGGGGGTTGAGCCGGAAAGTCTCCTCGAACACCGAGCGGAGCACGCTATACCACAACACGAACTGCCAGAACACATAGCCGAAAGGCCGGTTCTGGCGGATCCAGTAAAACGCCAGAAAGAGAAGTACCAAACCGATCAGGAGTCCATAGATCTGGGTGAGGTGCACCGGCCCCCGCACGATCTCGCCCAGACAGCCGCCAAAGGCCAAGTCATTGGTGGATTTGCAAATTCCGGGAAAACCAGTAGCGCTCTGCGGCCAGGTGAAGCCGATAGGGAGGTTGGTCAAGCGGCCCACCGTGTCGGGCCGTTCCGTA
>JAMCQK010000195.1 GCA_023382135.1 Deinococcus sp. | reverse complement strand
GAGGGCCGAAGCCTATGGTTCCAAAAACGCGCCCGCTGGTGAGTTCGATCAGGTTGCGGTGGTCGCGGTAAAGCCGGGGTGTCTTCCAGAGGTAGTAGAGCGCCCGCCAGTGGGGAAGCTCGTTGTAACGCTCGGGCCACATCTTTTTCAAAAGCTCCCCCACCTTGCGCGCATAGCGCGGTGAAATCGTGGGAAACACGTGGTGTTCGGTGTGGTAGCCAAAACCCAGGTGCAGCCACTCAACCAGGCGCGGGCTGCGTACGGTAAGGCTGTTCATCAGGGGGTCGTTGGTTGCGGTGAGCGGGTTCAACAGGTGGTTGGTGGCGATATAGCTCATGGCCACAATGTTGGCCATAGACCATGGGAGCACAAAGATAAACACAAAGTTCCAGGCACCCACGCCAAACGCCAGCGCGGCCCAGAAGGCGAAAGGAAGCACCGCCTGAAAGAGCACCACGGCGCGCTCCTTTCCCTTGAACTCGGGCAAGAAGCGCTTCAGCATCATCTGGCCGTGAAAGGTGAACCAGAAGGTGAAGGAGAAGAACAGCAAAAAGCTCCTGAACCAGGGAATCAGGCGGTGAAACACCTGCAACTCGGGCCGCTCGCGCATGGCCTCGAGGGTGCTCATGGCATCCGGGTCGTCGTCGGGGTGCTGGGTGCTGCCATGGTGCTCCACGTTGTGCCACCTGCGCCACAGTCTGGCCCCAATGCACAGCGGGAAGAAGGCAATGGTTCCCACAACGGAACGAAGGAGCGGGTTCTTGGTCACCGCGCCGTGGAGTACTTCATGTGCAAAGAAGCCCAGGCCGATAAAGGCGTAGCCAATCGGCAAAGACAACAGCAGCTTAGCCCACCAGGGGTAGAGGTGAACAATTCCCCAAGACGCCAGCAGGGTAAGGCCGATAAAGATGGGTAGATACCAGAGCCTCGAGGCCACCGGCTCGAAGTACTTCCGCGGCAACAGGGACTTGAGGGCTTTGGTGTATTCACGCAGGTGCAGTTCTTCAGTCATAAGGTTCACGCCTCAAAGGCAAGTTGCGCTTTAAGCTCGCGGAGATTATACGGCCTCGAATGATAAAACGGATGATAAGGCCCTCACGAAGATGACTCCCTTTTCCTAAGCAGGTTTTGCAGCATCTTCATGGCCCCGAGCGCCAGCGGAAAACCCACAAACAAGGCGGATTGGATGATGGTCTCGCGCACTTCTTGTTCGGAAGCCCCGTTGCGCAACGCGCCTTCGATATGGGTCCCGAGCTCTTTGGGACTGCCCAAAGCAATCAGGCTGGTAATCGCCAGCAGTTCACGGGTCTTTAGGTCGAGGCCCGGACGAGAGAGCACCTCGTCATAGGCAAATTCTTGGATGTAGCGGAAAAGGTCGGGGTCGGCTTCCTTCAAGGACCGTTCGATAGCCTCGAAGTTTTTTCCCCAGATGGCCTTGCGCGTGTTCATGGCGCCAGCCTACCGCATCGCCATGGGTTTGGCGCTTGTCCGCACCCCAGCCCGGTGGTAGGCTCGGCCTGTGATAGAGCGCTACCAGACGGAAGAAATGAAGGACTTGTGGAGCGAGGCCCGCAGGTACCAGACCTGGGCCCTAGTGGAAAGGCTGGCCCTCGAGGCCTGGGAAAAAATCGGCCAGGTACCTAGAGGACCAGCAGCAAACCTAGAGCGCTTGCTTGCTCAAAAACCCATAGACGGCTCTTTCGCCAGGCGTGTGACTGAACTGGAACGCGAAACCAAGCACGACATTGTGGCCTTCACCCGCGCGCTCACCGAGTGGACGGGAGACAGTGGGATCAACCGCTGGCTGCATCTGGGACTCACCAGCACCGACGTGGTGGACACGGCGCAAAATCTTCTGCTGGCGAACGCGCTTGATCTGATACTGAATGAAGCAGCCGCGGTTCAATCGGCGCTCAAATCGCTTGCGGTACGGCACAAGCACACCCCAGCGGTGGGCCGCACCCACGGGGTTCACGCCGAGCCCACCGGTTTTGGCCTTCGTTTTTTGAGCTTTTACGCTGCGCTCGCGCGTGATCTGGAGCGCCTCCAACGGGCCAAAGAGGCTATTGGGGTGGTGATGCTCTCGGGCTCGGTTGGCAACTATGCGCACGTGGACCCGGAGGTGGAGCGCTATGTGGCCGAAAAGCTGGGGTTGAAACCGGAACCGGTATCCACCCAGGTGGTGCCGCGCGACCGCCACGCCGAGCTGATGAGCGCGCTGGCTATTCTGGGGGCAAATATCGAGCGGGTTGCGGTGGAGCTAAGACACTTGCAGCGGACCGAAGTGCTCGAAGCGCAAGAACCTTTCGCCGAGGGGCAGACCGGTTCAAGTTCCATGCCCCACAAGAAAAACCCGGTGGCGCTGGAAAACATTACCGGCCTGGCAAGGCTGCTGCGCTCCAACCTGCAGGCGGAGCTCGAGAACGTGGCGCTCTGGCACGAGCGCGATATCAGCCATTCCTCGGTGGAACGGGTGATTCTGCCGGACTCCACCACCCTCGCTCACTATGTGCTCCGCCGTTTGAACAAGGTGCTCGAGGGCCTGGTGGTCGGCCAGAAAAGAATCGCCAAGAACCTCGAGGCCACCCACGGGCTGGTGTATTCGCAGCGGGTGCTGAATCTGCTGATTGAATCCGGCATGGAGCGGACCGCCGCATACCGGCTTGTCCAGAAAAACGCGCTCAAAAGCTGGCAAGAAGAAAAATCTTTCAAAGAGCTTTTAGAGCAGGACCCAGACTGTCCGCTCAAAGGGGAGGCGCTGGCCAAAGCATTTGACCCAGCGTTTTTCCTCAGGCATGTGGACACCATCTACGCACTTTGTATGAACGAGCGTAGA
>JAMCQK010000072.1:1185-2865 GCA_023382135.1 Deinococcus sp. | reverse complement strand
TGTCCGAGTTCCAAGAAGCCCATGCCGTGAGCAAGCTGATTGGCGCGCCTCCAGGCTATATCGGCCACGAGCAAGGCGGGAGGCTTACTGAAGCGGTGCGCCGCCAGCCCTTCAGCGTGGTGCTTTTGGACGAGATCGAAAAGGCCCACCCCGATATCTACAACGCCTTCCTACAGGTGCTCGACGAAGGCCGCCTTACCGACGGGCTGGGCCGGACGGTGGATTTTAGGCGGGTGATCTTGATCATGACCAGCAATACGGGCTTCAACGTAGGCCCGGGCATTGGCTTCACCTGCTCGGAGGTGGACACCCAGGGCCCGTTAAAGACACTCTTTACCCCGGAGTTCCTGGACCGTTTGGACGAGGTGGTGCGTTTCCGCCCCCTGCACGAACCCGAGTTGGTGCAGATTGCCCGGATTATGCTGGACGAGATTTCCAAAGAGCTTGAGAACCGCGAACGAAGCGTACGCTTTGACCCGGCGGTGGCCGCTTGGCTGGTGGAACAGTCCCCCAAGACAGGTTCAACCCGCGTTCTGCGCAACCTTATCCGGGAAAAAGTGGAGGACCCGCTCTCGCTGGCGCTGCTCACCAAACCAGAACGGGCTATCTGGGTAACCCTAAAGGCTAACGAGATAAACCTGGAAGAAGAGGAAGTAAGCCTCGTCTAGCTAAGGACGGCTGGCAGGTTTTAGGGGAATCAATGTACTCCCGGCACTCCCGCCCGCGATATCGTCATTTCCTGTATGCATAAAAACCAGTACAGATGCGTTGAATGTGGTTACCAGACGCCAAAACCGTTGGGGCGCTGCCCCAGTTGCGGGAACTGGGAAAGCTTTAAGGAAGAGCCACGAGAAGCGGGGCCAGGAAGACCCAAGGCCAAGGGCGCGGCCAAGGGAGGCGCCACCTTGGTTCCCTTGCGGTCGGTCTCAGCCGAGAGCGAGACGCGGTTTAGCAGCGGGCTTTCCGAACTCGACCGGGTCTTGGGTGGAGGCTTTGTGCCGGGCGGCGCACTTCTCTTGGGAGGAGAGCCGGGCGTGGGCAAAAGCACGCTCTTGCTCCAGGTTGCCGAAAAAGTACGCCAGGCTGGAAAGCGTGTGATGTATCTGGCGGGCGAAGAATCTCCAGCGCAGATAAAGTTACGGGCGGAAAGGCTTGGAGTAGACACCGGCCTCGAGGTCACCCGTGAAACGGAAATCGAGTCTTTGGCCCTTCTTCTAGAAACCGAGAAGCCGGACTTTCTCATTGTCGACTCGGTGCAGACCCTGGAGGCGGGCGGCGTGCCTGGAAGTTTGGTCTCGGTGCGCGAAGGTACCGCTCTGCTCACAAGGCTCTCCAAGGCTTTAGGCATCACCACCGTGCTGGTGGGACACGTCACCAAAGAAGGCCTGGTGGCCGGGCCCAAAGTAATTGAACACGTGGTGGACGCAACCCTTTACTTAGAAGCCGCTGGCGGTTTCCGGATTCTCAGGAGCAACAAGAACCGCTTTGGCCCCGTGGGTGAGCTGGGCGTATTCCGTATGCACGAGGGCGGCCTCGAGGAGGTGGCCAACCCCTCGGCGGCATTTCTGGCTGAGCGCTAACCGATTTCTATGCTGGGGCGGGCGGTTTCTATGGTAATGGACCCACGGTCTCAGGGGTCAACCAGGGCACCGCCGGCGCCAGGGTCGTTTTAGGGACCAA
>JAMCQK010000072.1:0-1175 GCA_023382135.1 Deinococcus sp. | reverse complement strand
ACCCCTCGGCGGCATTTCTGGCTGAGCGCCCAGACGGGGTGGCGGGCTCGGTAGTGGCGCTCGCGCTCGCGGGTGAACGGGCACTCGCGCTGGAAGTGCAGGCGCTCGCCGCCCGCACCCCCTTCCCGGCACCCAAGCGGGTCAGCCAAGGCCTGGACCCCCGCCGGGTAGATGTTGTGCTGGCGGTGCTCGAACGCAGGCTTAACCTGCCCCTGGGCAACCTGGACATCTATACCAATCTGGCCGGCGGTCTCAAGGTGTATGACCCTGGACTGGACCTAGCGGTGGCGCTCGCGGTGTATTCTGCAGTGGTGGGAAAACCGCTACCCCAGGATGCGGCCTTGGTGGGCGAAGTGGGTTTAGCCGGTGAAGTACGCAGCGTAGAAGGCCTCGAGCGCAGGCTGGCCGAAGGACGCCGCGCGGGCTTCACAAAGCTCTACTATCCAGGCGAGATCCGGCGCGTCGAGGACATGGTCAAAAGGCTCTTATGAACCTTCTGCAATTTCTTTTATACGCGCTGATGGCCCTGATTGGATACCGGCTGGGGCTTTTCCTGGAGTCTAAAGGCTTGCTCTCCTCCGGGCCGGGAGCGCAAGTCTTCTCGCTTAATCGAATTTACCTGCTGGCCGTTGGGCTCCTGGTGGGCTTCCTGCTGGTACCCAGGCTTATGCGCTGGATTGAGAACAGGTTCGAACGTCTGCAGGCTTGGCTCAAAAAACTGCCGCCGGAGGTTCCAGTTGCGGTCACGGTGGCTTCGAGCGCGGGGCTGCTGCTCTCGGTGCTGATCAACAGCCTGCTCTCGCAGTTCCCAGGCTTCAGCCCCTACCATTCGGTGGGCCTGGCCCTGGTGGCGGTGGGCCTGCTCAACCTGATTGCGCTCGCCAACCGCGACTACTTCCGTCTACGGGGAGTTGCCGGTCCTACGCGCATCAGGGGAGGAAAGCTGCTGGACACCTCGGTTTTAGTTGATGGCCGTATTGGCGACGTGGCTGAGCTGGGTTTTCTGGAAGCACCGTTGTTCGCACCCCAGATGGTGCTCCGCGAGTTGCAGATGCTGGCGGATTCCAGTGATGGCGGCCGAAGAAGCCGCGGGCGGCGCGGCCTGGACACCCTGGAACGGCTCAAAGCCAGTTGCGGCCTCGAGGTCATCGACACCCCCCCAGAGCGCAAGCGAT
>JAMCQK010000113.1 GCA_023382135.1 Deinococcus sp. | reverse complement strand
TTCGAGAAACCGCCGGACTTCGAGTAGGTTAAAGATTTCATGCTTTTCAAAGAGGAGAATGGAAGTAAGCGGTATTACAAAAGAATCAGCGCTATTTTTATTGACGAAGGTCCCCTTGCCCGATTGGGTGGTCAGGAGCCCTTTGGCTTCCAGTTTCCTGATAGCCTCACGGAGGGCGTACCGGCCAACCCCCAGTTGCTGCGCCAATATCCTCTCGGAAGGAAGTTTATCCCCCGGTTGTAAGTCCTTGTTGAGGATCCTGTTTTCCATCTCTTTAACGATGGCATCCACCAGGGTAACTTTAGTGATGGGAGATGTCATACTCACCACCTTTCTAACCTGAAGCTAATTAAGAAGGTAATCTGGTGCTATGGTGATATGGTGCTACCAGTTTGTCTAGAAGTTTTCTTTATAGGAAGTCAAAATTCCTGCCTCCACGGTAACAAATTTTTCGACCAGATTCTCCCGGCTTTAGACTCGTACCACCACTCGCAGGGTTTGGCCCTCCGGCCGTCTTGCCAGGCCTAAAGCGGCTTGGAGTTCCTCCAAAGGATAGTGGTTAGTTACAATGGGGGCAATATTGACCGATCCGGAATCCACGGCGCGTATGGCCAGATCTATGGTATCAGGGGTCATGGCCCTGGAGCCTACGAGGGTCAGTTCCTTGAAGTAGAAAGAATAGGCATTGAAGCCGTCAACGGAAGCCGGAGCGATCCCGTAAGCCAGTACCGTCCCTCCGGGCCGCACCAGGTCGACAGCTTGGCGGAGGGTTGAGGCTGACCCCACCGAGTCTATAACTACATCGGGCCCCTTCCTCCCGGTGGCTTCCAGCACCCTCGCTAGCGGGTCCTACCTCGCCGTGTTCACTACCAGGTCAGCTCCATACTGTAAAGCCAGATCGAGCTTCCACTGGCTTCGCGAGAGACCGATTACGGGGCTGGCCCCTGACAGTTTAGCCACCCGGGTATGAAGCAGCCCGGATACCTCTAACCCTATCACCACCACTCGGGTTCCCTGATGGATGCAGTGGGTTCAGGACCACCCGGCCTCCGGGGGACAAGCTTGCAACGCCTGGCCCCAAAGCCACGGGTATCAGAGGTAGCCTCACTTCATGTTTCCCCTCAGAGATGCCTACGTCGGTGCCGCAAATAGCAGTGGCCTTGATATTTACCAGCACCTCACCCGGCCCCGGCGAGGGATTATCTACCTCCTGGATTTGCAAAATACCCGGTCCCTTCAAAACAGCCGCCCTCACTGCCGGACCCCCTCTTGCTACTTCGTGCGACTCCCCAGGAATCCGGGGGGGCCTTTCAGCCCCCCCGTCCTATTACGCCCTTACCCTAATTCCTCTTCCTCCAAGTGGCTGACGAAAACGTAGTCCGATTCCTTCAGGTTCCCGGCGTCGGTGTAGAGACCCACGAACTCGAGGGGTTCCGTGCGGGATAGGTTGCGCGTCCAGTGTACTTCACCCTTGGGTATGAACACCGCCACTCCTGGTCGGAGTTCGTACTCCTGGTCCCCAATGCCCTCGGCCCCGTGGCCGCTGATGCAGTACATTACCTCTTCCGAGTTCATGTGGCGATGCTTTTCGTGGGCCGCTCCGGGTGCCAGAACGGTACGCCAGAAACACACCCTGTGGGTTCCCACCGTTTCATCGCTGATGAGAAAACGGATGTCCATCTTCTTCCAACCGTCTTCTCGCTTCAGTTCCGCCGGTGCTAGATCATCGATACTTACCTTGCGACGATCCATTTCTTCCTCCTCCGCCCATATTGTGCCTGCGACCAGTTGAAGATACCGCTTCAGACCAGCGTCCTCGGGGTTTTGCTGAGCACTTCCGCTCCGGTATTAGTAACCAGCACCAGGTCTTCGATGCGTATGCCTCCAACCCCCGGCTCGAGCAGGCAAGGCTCGACGGTAATCACCATGTTTTCAGCGAGGGGTGTTTCCTCCACGCCGTAGTCCGGTCGCTCGTGGATATCGAGCCCTACTCCATGTCCGGTGAGGTGGATATTGTTTTCGGGACCGTACCCGTATTCCCTCGACACACGCACTGCGAGCTTGTGCAAGTCGCTGGCCAGCACCCCGGGCCGGATGGCATCGATCACCGCCCGGTTCATGGCCAGCGTGGCATTGAAGAGGCGTTCCTGGGCCGGCGTAGGCTCCCCGCAGACCTTGGCGCGGGAAATGTCCCCGCAGTAGCCGTTATAGCGGGCGCCGATATCGATCATGAGGAGGTCGCCCTTTTCCACCTTCTTGTCCGTAGGCATGGGACTCCCCGAGGCTGTACGCTCACCTGCTCCCAGGAGGGTCGGGGTACCCAGGTGGTGATCCCCGTACTTACGCATCACGTACTCCGCCTCCAGGGCAACTTCCCGCGCGGTAGCACCTTCCACGAAGGCTTTTAAGCCCGCCTGGACCCCGAGGTCGGTAATGCGCTCCGCCTCCCTTAGACACTCCAGCTCAAAGGCGGACTTGATCATGCGCACCCGCTCCATGATGCGCGACCGCTCGAAGGTCACCCCCGGGAGCAACTCCGTCAGCTTCAGGTGGATGGAGGCAGGGAAGACATGCCAGGGCTCGATCCCAACCTTCCCCTTGTTGATACCCTTCTCCTTGAAGAACTCGTATATGGTCTGCGCGAAATCGGTGGAACCATAGGTCCTGGGGATATAGGAGTCCTCGGCTGCCCTGATCGCGTCCCAAACCAGGTCGGTGAGGAGCATGGGTTCCGCCTCCAGGGGAAGGACCACCGCGGCGCTCCCGAAGTTTACCGTCTCGGTTCCCCCGACGCTGTGAAAGCCGCCCAGGGTGGTGACGTACCCGGAGAGATAGTCCACGTTCCCCTGGAGCTTGTAGTTGGAGTAG
>JAMCQK010000134.1 GCA_023382135.1 Deinococcus sp. | reverse complement strand
ACAAATCCAAGCAGGCGGGGGTGGTGGACGCTGGCGGGGCCGGCCTGCTCCATTTGGTGGAAGGCCTCGAGGGCTACCTCAAAGGCCTCCCCCTGCCCGAACCCCCGAAAATCGAACGCTACGCCCAGACTGCTTTCGAGCACGAAGAATTCGGTTACTGCACCGAGTTCCTTATGCAAGGCGTGCGCGTCCCCGTGGAACAGATCCGCGAGCAGGTTCTGCCCTTTGGAGACTCGCTTCTGGTGGTTGGGGCCGAGGGCTACGTAAAAGGCCACATCCATACCAACGACCCGGACGGCCTGTTGGCAACCGTGGCCCGCCACGGCAAGATGCTGCGCACCAAGGTGGAGGACATGTCCCAGCAGCACTCGGAAATTCTGGGCTTGGCCGGGGCCTCGGAAGAGGCTCCCCCTCCCACCGGCCTGGTGGCGGTGGCCTCTGGCTGGGGGCTGGTCAAGGCCTTCCGGGGTTTTGGCGCCCGGGTGGTGGCGGGGGGCCAGACCGCGAACCCCAGCGTGCAGGACATTCTGGACGCGGTGAGGAGCCTGGCAAGCCCGGAGGTGATTATTCTTCCCAACAACTCAAATGTCATTCTGAGCGCCAAGCAGGCGGCTGAGCTCGCCGAGGGGAAGACCGTCCGGGTACTCCCCACCAGGACCATGGGTGCCGGCCTGGCGGCGGCGGTGCGCTACCATCCGGACCTCGCGTCCCAAGAACTTCTTCTCGAAATGGAATCTGCGGCCAAACGGGCCGTAACGCTGGAGGTCACGCGGGCGAGCCGGGATGCCGAGATTGACGGAATTAGGGTGCGGGAAGGCCAGCCAATGGGTCTCAAGGATGACAAGCTTTGCCTGGCGGGAGAAAGCCCGGAGCAGGTGCTAAGGGATATGGTGGCCGCCTCCCTTACCCCTGGGGCCGAGTACGAGATTCTGACGCTCTTCCATGGCCCGGGCGCGGCTAAGGAGGAGCTGGAATCCTTAGCGAACTCCTTATCGAAAGAATTTCCTGAGCTTACCCTGGAATTGTTAGCGGGCGGCCCCGACCTGTATGACTACCTGGCGGTACTGGAGTAGCCGGGCATAATCTGTGTTTTGTGCAGAAAACTGGCTGTTTATTACCGTTATTCAGCGGCTTATTGTGAGTGGCCCTTTACGTTCGGCTCATAATAGAAGATTCCCTCTGGTACGTTTCCTGAGACTCTCATGAGAGTCTAATTTTCATATTAGCCCGGCTAACGTGAGAGTTTGAGCGCCACTTTCTAAGACTTTACCTAGGCAGGCCGCCTAACCTACAGCCGGCATGGAACGGTTTGCCCGAGCATCTACTTGGATCGCGGTTGCGGTCTTGGTTGCGCTTGGATTTGTGATTGCCAGGCCCGGCGATACCTTTTTCTTGAAGGCCTCCGCCTATACCTCCTCGGTGCGTGAAACCGATAGCACCCCTTTCATTACCGCCACCGGCGCCAGGACCAGGGTGGGTATTATCGCGGTGAGCCGCGACTTGCTCAAGGTCTTGCCCTATGGCTCGCGGGTCCGGCTCGAGGACCTGGGTTCGCGCAGCAGTGGCCGGGGCAGGGGCCTATTCAACAGCCTGTTTAAGGACACGGTCTTCGTTGTGGAAGACACCATGCACTCCAGGAAGCGCGGACAGATTGATGTCTGGTTTCCCGAAAGGCGCGAGGCCATCCGCTTTGGGGTGCGCAACGTGAAGGTCACCGTGGTGCAGGTCGGGCGCAGTAAGCGATAAAAGTAAACCTCGCCCAGCCCGTAAAGGCTGGTTGTTTCTAGGCTCACCCTACCCAACCTCAATCCTCAAACTTACGGAACAACCGGTAAGCTTTACTACGTGCGCTTCATCTGGTTCCTGGCTATCCGCCATCTGCGTTACCGCCGCACCCAGAGCCTGGTCACACTTTCGGGGGTGGCGGTGGGCATCATGGTGCTCACCACCGCGCTTTCACTGACCAACGGCTTTACCCGGGGTCTGATGGACTCCACCCTGAAGGCGGTTCCCCACATCTTTTTGCAGGCCTTGGACCCCGCCAAGGTTCCTAAGCCGGCGCATGCGGAGATTGTCGGCGCCACCGAGTACTTTGTCACCAAGGCCCTGCTCACGCGCCGGGCCGGGCAAGGAAGAAGTGCCGGAGTGGACTTTGCCACCATCTGGGGTCTGGGCCAGGGCCGGGAAAAGGTCTATCCGCGGCTGGATTTTTCCCGGCTAAAGCCGGGGACCATTGTGCTGGGCTCCGCGCTGGCAAGGGCGCTGGGGGCCTATCCAGGGGACAGCGTTTTCCTGTTGTCCGCGGGCCAAAAACGCATATCCCTAAAAGTGGTGGGCTTTTTCCAGACCGGGAACCTGCTTTTGGACGCGGGCCACGCCTTCACCACCTTGGAGGATGTCCGCTCGCTGATGGACGAACCCAAAGGCATCACCGGCTACCAGCTTCTGGTCAAAGACCCGGAGCGGGCCGGCCAGGTGGCAAGGGAGGTCTCCGGCAACGCCTACTTTGCCCAGACCTGGCAAGACCTGAACCGGACGCTGATCGAGCAACTCGCACTCCAGAAGCGGGTCATTGGCATCGTGATCTTCTTAATTGTGGGCGTAGCGGCCTTGGGCATGGCCAACGTTTTGGTATTGGCGGTGGTGGAGAAGACCCCGGATATCGCGCTGTTACGGGTGATGGGGGCTAGTGGCTTGCAGGTGGCGGGAGTCTTCGGCCTCGAGGGCCTGCTCTTAGGATCCCTTGGCGTCCTCCTTGGCAACCTCCTGGGGTTTGCCCTATCCAAGTACTTTGCCTGGCGGCCCATGGCCATTCCGGGTGAACTCTACTTTCTCACCCACCTTTCGGTAGAGATCAAACCCTCCGATTTTCTGTGGGTATCCGGGCTGAGCCTACTGGTTGTCTTGGCTGCTTCGCTTTTGCCGGTGCTGAGGACGGTACGGGTAAAACCTGGAGAAGTGCTCAGGTAGTGTCTAAGGCCGAGAGCAAAACACCATAAAAGCCTTTGACCTTCTATTGTTGACGTAAATTACACCCAGCTCACCGCCCCAAAGGTATCTTCCCGCTTGGGGCTGGTCGAAAACATCACCACCGGGACCTCGGTCAGTTCCTCGATGCGCTCGATAAACTGGATCACGGACGCAGGCAAGGCCTCGCGGCTGGAAAGCCCCGCAAGCTCGCCCCAGCCGTCCAGCTCCTGATAGCGCACCGAACCATCTTTCAAATGCTCAACGCCAATCTTGACCTTGGGCAGACCGGATAGCACGTCTAGCTTGGTAATCACCAAACCGTCCATGCCGTTCAGTTCGACCGCGTATCTTAGCGCCACTGCGTCTATCCAGCCGGTGCGCCGGGGTCTGCCGGTGGTGGTGCCAAACTCGTGGCCCTTCTGGCGGATGTGCTCGCCCAAGTCATCGGTAAGTTCGGTGGGGAAAGGCCCGTTACCCACGCGGGTGGCGTAGGCCTTGGCCACGCCGTAGACCTTGTTGATTCCCTTGTGGTTCACGCCGGTACCCACCACAATGCCGCCCACCGTGGGGTGTGAACTGGTAACGAAAGGGTAGGTTCCATAATTCAAGTCCAACATGGTGGCCTGAGCACCCTCGTACAAAACTTTCTTCCCATGCTTCAGGGCGTCGCGCAGAGTGGCGCCAGTGTCGGAGATGTAGGGTCCCAGTAAGTCGCGCATCCGAAGTAAATCCGGTAGCGCCTTGTCCACCGACTCCCAGCCTGCTTCCCTGGTGGAATTGGGCTTGGCCTCGAGTAAGCGCTCCACTCTTTCTAGCAAGATCGCTTGATCCAGCAAGTCGCCCGCGCGAATGCCTATTCTACGCGCCCGGTCGGCGTAGGCGGGGCCAATTCCCCTCCGGGTGGTGCCTACAAAGTCATTTTTTGAGTCCACGTACTTGTGGTGGGGCAGCACCAGATGAGCGCGCTCAGAGACTAAAACCTTTGGGCTAAAACCCTCCACCTTCATATTGCCCATCTCGCGCGCGAAGGCATCGGGGTCGATCACCATGCCATCGCCGAGCACGTTAGTAACGTGCGAGTGAATAACACCTGTCGGCAAAAGGTTCAGCTTGAACGTCTTGCCGCTGGCCACCACGGTGTGTCCTGCGTTCGCCCCGCCCTGGTAACGCACCACAAAGTCGGCGTCGGGCGCCAAAACGTCGGTAACTTTGCCTTTGCCCTCATCGCCCCACTGGGCCCCGATAATCGCGATTCCTGGCACGAGGCTTAGTCTATCAGGCCGGCGATATTTGCGATCCGCAAGGCGCTTGGGGTGTACAAAGACCCCGCAAGCGAGTACACTAGCAAGGTTGTGAGCAGGAAGCCGACCGCTCTCTGGACAGAAAGTTAGATTATGGAACTCAGAAACATCGCCATCATCGCCCACGTGGACCACGGGAAGACCACCCTGGTGGATGCCATGTTGCGCCAGGCCAATGCGCTGGCCCGCGGCGTAGACGGCGACCGGCTTATGGATTCCAACGACCTCGAGAAGGAACGCGGGATCACCATTCTGGCCAAGAACACGGCGGTGGTGTGGAATGACGTCAAGATTAACATCGTAGATACTCCCGGCCACGCCGACTTTGGTGGCGAGGTCGAACGCGCCCTCAGCATGGTGGACGGCGTTTTGCTGTTGGTGGACGCCGCCGAAGGCCCCATGCCCCAGACCCGTTTTGTGCTCAAGAAAGCCGTGGAAGCGGGCCTGAAGCCGATTGTGGTTATCAACAAGGTGGACAAGAAGGACGCCCGGCCGGACGCGGTCTTGAACGAGACCTTTGATCTGATGTCCGAGCTTGGAGCCAGCGAAGAACAACTCGATTTTCCCTACCTGTACGCTGTGGGCCGCGATGGCACCGCCTGGCGCACCCAAAAACGCTACGACCTGTCGGAGCTTTTTGAGGTAATCCTGGCCGAGATCCCTGCGCCCAAGGTGGAAGAAGGCTCCTTTCAACTCAGGGTCGCCAACCTGGACTACTCTTCCTACCTGGGGAAAATTGCGCTCGGAAAAGTTCACCGGGGCACCGCCAAAAAAGGCCAGACCATCGTGATGCTGGGCGAGCACCAGAACCGCGACGCCAAAATTGTCGCGGCGTTTACGCACAAAGGCCTGGAACGGGTTGAGGTGGAAGAAGTCACCCCCGGCGACATTGTGGCGCTGGCGGGCATGGAGGGCGTGGAGATTGGCGACACCCTGGCCGACAAGCTTGCTCCGGAAGCCCTGCCACGTCTTTTGGTAGACGAACCCACGGTCTCCATCACCCTTACTCCCAACACTTCTCCGCTCTCGGGCCGCGAAGGAAAATTTGTCACCAGCCGCCAGCTGCGCGAACGCTTGATGCACGAGCTCGAGACCAACGTTGCCCTTCGGGTGATTGAGGTCACTCCGGATACTTTTGAACTCCACGGCCGCGGGGAGCTGCACCTTTCGGTTCTCCTTGAGACCATGCGCCGCGAGGGCTACGAGTTTTCCGTGGGCCAGCCCAGCGTGTTGTTGAAGGAAATAGAAGGACAGGTCAACGAGCCTTACGAGTATCTGGTGGTGGACGTACCCGAAGCCAAATTCGGCAACGTAATGGAAAGCCTTGGCAGCCGCAAAGCCCAGATGGTGCATATGGAGCAAGACAATGGCCGCGTGCGCGCGGACTTTACCGTTCCCGCCCGCGCTTTGTTCGGTTTCCGCACCAACTTTCTTTCCATGACCGCCGGCGAGGGCGTGATGAGCCATACCTTCCACGGCTATGGGCCGCACGTGGGCGGCCTCGAGACCCGCAGCTCGGGCTCGGCGGTAGCCATGGAAGCCGGGAACGCGTTTGCCTACAGCCTGTTCAAGCTGCAGGAGCGCGTCAGCTTTTTTATTGATCCGGGGACGGAAGTTTATGTGGGCATGATTGTGGGTGAGAACGCCCGCGATAATGACCTGAACATCAACGTCTGCAAGAACAAAAAACTCACCAACGTCCGCGCCGCTGGTTCCGACGAGAACATTCACCTGACCCCGTCGAAGAAATTTACCTTGGAAGAAGCGCTTGAATTTCTTGCGCCTGATGAGCTACTGGAAATTACACCCAAGAGCCTGCGCCTGAGAAAACGCGTGTTGGACCCTTCAAAGCGCAAGCGCGTGGAAGTGGTCTAGAGGCGGGCCGCTCACCGCTTAGTTGCTTAGCTGAAATGGCGGGATGCGTAAAGCATCTCGCCAAGGTGAGGGTTAGTCGCCGTAAATTCGTCTAGGTCGTTTTTCTCCGATTGTACGGAGACTGATTGGTTGGCTTGAGGGAAATATCCAGTTCCTGCGCTTTGGATTCGACTGCGGCCGGTGTTCGACCCAACTTGATCCCAATGACGCGCGTAGGAGCAGTACCCTTAGCGAGGTCCTTAAGTTGCTTTTCGTCTGTTGGCCTCCATAGCTTTCTGTGGTTTTTGGCGTTTTCGTCATCTGGCTTTCTCCTTAGGCGGTAGCGACCCTCACACCATTGAATGTGCCACCGAAGCACCCGAGTAGTTAGCTTTCTAGGGCCTGTGGATAACCAACTTCTTGATTAGCACCCTGTAAAAGTAGTTGTGTCGTAATAGCCTCTGGGCACCTTTGCAAAAGCAGGCTATGGTCCCCAGGAACCATCATTGCTTGGTTCTGGGGTGGCCTGTGTCCGCCGCCGTCTTGCTGCCGCGCGATCCCCTGCACGTGTTGATGCAAGAACCGGGGCTGAGATGGCCTCAAAACGCAAGAAGCGGCCCGGAGGCCGCTTCTTGATAAAGCGAAAGCATTTACCATTTATTCGGTTCTTCCGAAGTAGTTTCCGTAACGGGTTCCACGGAGCTATTCCGCTCGAAGGCTTGGGGTTCTGGGGCGGGGGCCTCCATAGCCGGAGCTTGGGTGGGCTGGGGCGCGGGCGCCGCCGGGGCTACCACTGGGCGCGGCGGTGCGGGTTTTCTGGCCGGCCGCGCTTTTTTTGGAGTAACCTTTTTGACCGGAGCTTTTCTTGCCGCGGCTTTTTTTACCGGCTTTTTGGCGGCAGCCTTTTTACGCGCTGGTTTTTTCGCGGCCACGCGCTTGGCGGGGGCCTTCTTTTTCGGCTTCGGCACCGCCTTCTTTGCGGGTTTCTTCTTGGCGGCTACTTTCTTCTTGGCAACCTTTTTCCTGGGGGCCGGCTTAGTCTTCCTGCCACTAGAACTTTTTTTGTTTGCCATAGCAATTCGATGGTAGCACAAGCAGCCCCGCTTGTGGCGGCCTGGGGGGCGGTGTTCCGTCCCAGGTCTGACATAATCGGAGCAGATGGCCACTGTTCACGCCACACCGGAAAACATTGCCAGGGGCGCCAGGATAATTCGCTCGGGTGGGCTGGTGGCCTTCCCCACCGAGACCGTGTATGGGCTGGGCGCCAATGCCCTGGATGCCAAGGCGGTTGCGCGGATATTTGAGGTAAAGCAGCGGCCGTCGTTTGACCCCCTGATTGTCCACGTCTCCGGCCAGGAGATGCTGGGCCGCGTGGTTGCCCAAGTGCCTGAGCAGGCAACCAGGTTGATGGAAAAGTTCTGGCCGGGGCCGCTTACGCTGGTGATGCCGAAGTCTCCCGCTATTCCTGGCATCGTGACCTCAGGCCTTGAAACGGTGGCGGTGCGGATGCCCAATCACCCGGCTGCCCTGGAGCTTTTGCGCCGCGCTTTAGTCCCCATCGCGGCGCCGAGCGCCAACCCGTTCGGGTACTTGAGTCCCACGCGTGCGGAGCACGTGGAGCGGATGCTGGGGGACCTGGTGGATTTGATCCTGGATGACGGCGCCACGCGCTTTGGGGTAGAGTCCACCATCTTGTTAATTGGCGATCCTCCGGTGGTGCTCCGGTTTGGGGCGGTAGCGGTGGAGGAACTGGAAGAGCAGGTTGGCCCGGTAGCAGTCAGCCTGGGTGAAAACGCCACTCCCCTGGCACCCGGCCAGTTGTTGCGGCACTACTCCCCCCGGACCCGCATTGTTATAGCGCACCTGGAAGACGTACCCCTGGAAAAGCGGACGGGAGCTGGCTTTCTGGCGTTTCGGCGCGCTCCAGAGGGATTCAAGCGCGCCGTAGTTTTATCAGGTTCGGGGGATTTGAAAGAGGCGGCGGCGGGGTTATTTGAAGCGCTTCACCAGTTGGACCAGGAAGGCCTCGAGGCCATCTACGCCGAACCCGTGCCAGAGGTGGGGCTGGGCCGCGCCATCATGGACCGGCTCCGCCGTGCTTCGGCTGGGCGTTAGCCTGCTTTGTATGCCACGCCCGCCAGGTGTGGGCTTACCACGGGACCGGGGACGCTAAAGCTTTCCGCCTCCACCCGCGCGAAGCCCGCTTTTTCTATCGCCTCGAGAACATCGCGGTTGGGGTTGCAGCCGTCTCCCACCACTTTCCAAAGCGGCCGTACCAGGTCCTGCTCAAGCCGTAGCAGGCTTCCCCTTTTTGCGCCCACGTGTTCAACGAAGACAAACTTTCCGCCAGGCCTTAGCACCCGCAGGGTTTCCGCGAGTGTTTTTTCCAAATCTGTGACCGAGCACAGCACCAGACTGCTTACCACCGCGTCAACGCTCGCCGGCTCAACCGGTAGATCTTCGCTCACGCCCGTATGTAGTTCCACCCGTACTCCAAACCGCTCTGCCTCCTTTAATAATTGAGGATGCATATACGGGTTTGGTTCGATGCCGATTAGGCGGATGCCAGCGGGAAAATAGCGCAGGTTGGCGCCGCTGCCCGGCCCAATCTCCAGCACGGTTCCCCGCAAGCTGGAGAAAAGCTTTATCTTCCAGGGCTCGATCAACTGGCTGTGCTTGCCCGCTATCTTGGGCAAAGCCCAGGCAAACACCCTCGAATACCAGCCGTCTTTTTGTGCTTTTCGCTTAGGCATTCCAGCCCTAGTCTAGTCCAGAAACTCTTTTTTGTTTGAACAAAGCCCCCAAAAGGGTAATGTTTTGCTGACATGAACCTGGCCGAGTATCTTTCCACGCACCTTCGGTATAGCGCCTGGGCCTCGAGGCGGACCCTGCAAGCGCTGCGCCGGCTTTCGGAGGAAGAATTCAACCGCAATCTAGGCGCTTCCTTTGGCTCTATCCGGGGAACCTTGGAGCATATGTTTGTGGCCGACCGGGTCTGGTTTGAAAAACTGGCAGGCGAACCCGCCGGCCTGGACGAGCCGCCAGATGACGACTACTATTCCACTTTCTCCAACCTGGAAAACGACTACCGCTTTCTGCTCACGCGCTACCAGCTGCTGGCTTCGCTGACCGACGACCCGGAACTTGCCCTGCGGTTTGCCTACAGCCAAGTTAAGGTGCACGGCTCGAGCATTCCCAAGTGGCAGGGGGTGATGAACACTGTCTCGCACGCGACTTACCACCGTGGCCAGATTGCCAGTATGCTTCGCCAACTGGGGCACGCGCCGCTCGAGACCGACATCATCCGCTACTACTTTGAGCTCGAGGGCAGACCCTGGCCATACCCAGAACCGTAGGCTTTCGAGGTTTTTCTGGCGTACGACAACAAGTCCACCAACGAAAGGTCTGCAAGGCTTTCTACCCGCAGATCCGCCAGCGAAAAGTCGAGCCCGCGGGTAAGCCCGCCTGGCACCGCCAGTGCCCAGAGGCCGGCCCCTTTGGCCGCCACCACGCCATGGAGCGAGTCTTCTATGGCAATGGCATCGCCCGGTTCCACTTGCAGCAGCTCCACCGCATGCCGGAACAAGGCGGGGTCGGGTTTGGTTTTCTCCACCATCTCGCGCGTGACGATGATGGGAAAACTTTCCAGCAACCCCAGGCGATCGAGATGTCCTTTGACCCAGCGCGAAGACGAGCTCGAGGCCACCGCCAGCTTGAGCCCGGCATCTTTGGCCTCGCGTATGTACGCCTCTACTCCCGGCATGGCGGCAAGTTTGCCTACCAGTTTTTTTTCCAGTTCGCGCTGCTTTTGATCAACGGCCTCGCGGTCCACGCTCCTGCCCAGCTGTTCCTCCAGATGCAGAATGGGATCAAAGGGAATCTCGAAGGTCCCAATCAAGGGGAGCCAGGTCTCCACGCTCAGATGCGCGCCATGTTCCTGGAAGACAGCCTGCCAGGAATCGTAGATGGCTTGCTCGCTATCGATAATAGTGCCGTCGAAGTCGAAAACCAGTGCTTTCACTTTCTGGATTGTACCGGCCGGTTCTCCATCCGGTAGACCAGACGCAGGCCCGACCACACTTCGTCAAGGGCGCAAACCTTGTTGTCGACAAGGCCCAAGGGAAGCGCCACTTCGCGTACCAGGTCCTCGGTCATATCGGTCGGAACCCTACTGGCCTTCTTGGGCCAAGCAATCCATAGTCCGCCCGCAGGGTCCAGCGACTTCATCAGTCTGGGAAGCCGGTTCTTGAAATTAAGTTTTTCCTTAGCAAAGAAGACAATCACATTAAACTTACCGGAGAGCCTGGCCGAGACTTTGACGCCACCTGGCAGCGCACCAAGGGTTCTCTCGAAGCCGGCTGGGGCTCCAATCAGCCCAAGGCGGTGATTCTCCTTGATCCCCAGTTTTTGGGGGAGGGGGGTGCCTGAGTATCCGGCCACTTTTCACCAGCGAAGTGCCATTCCGGGGGCGCTCTTTGCCCAGTGAACCGAGGCAAGCCTGCCCGGGATGGGCTGCTTAAGCTTAAAACCGTCACCCCTCGTGGCTTGCATCACTGCCTCAAAACATGCTCTGGCTCCACTAAGCATCTCCAGGGTGAGTTTGGCCGGAGAGTCAAACTCACTAGGGCCAGAGGGAGCAAGGAACACAGCGCGGCTTTTCGAGCCTTTCGACAAACTTAGACTGGAGATACTTAGCGGCTTGAGCCGCCAGGTTTTCTCTTTTTGCGCAACCAGGAGGCCAGCACCAGTTTCCTGGCATTTGCTTGGAATGACACGCGGGGGCAGTTACCACGTATAGCCACCCGAAGGCGGCGGCCAAACACCGATGGCCTGCCGAACGGTTATCACCTGGCCCAGGTGGTGGGCGGTATGCATGGAGATGACCGCTATCGCGGCACCCACGGTATAGCGTTCCCAGCCGTGGTATCTGCCACTTGGAATTAAGGGCTGCGAAAGGGTCTGGGGCTTGCTGGTCAGGGCGAGGAAGGCCTCGAGGCCTTCCTCGAACTCCCCTTTGAGCTTCTCCCAGCCTTCGGGCCCGACTTCCGGCCAGCCCACCTTGGCATTTGGAACGGGCTGTGGGGCGTTGCCCAAGATGATCTGATAAACCCAGTTTTGCCAAAAATGCGCGTGGGCCACGATGCCCGCCAGCGAGTGCGGCAGGCCCTTGGGCACGGTTGTTGCCTGTTCCGGCGTCAGCCCCTCCAAAAGATTGTCAGGGCCCACAAAACCGCCACCGCCAGGGATAATCTCCTTGAGCAGGCCAGCCGGCGGACTTTCCAATAATTCTGGCATAGCCGCAGTATAGCTCCACCGTTTGCTGGATGCGGAAGTGGGTCCCAGTAGTGTAAACTAGGGGAGTATGAAAAAAGTCTTAGTGCTACTTGCGCTTCTCGGGTTGTCCATTGGTCTGGCCCAGGCCCCTATCAAGATTCGCCTAGGCTTCAACCCCACGCAAAACTCCGACCAGTTGAAGCCGGCGGCCCAGGCAATTGCCGACTTCATCGAGAAGGAGTTCAAAGGCACCGTTGAAGTCGAAATCTTTATCCCCACCGAGTACCGCGGCCTGATTGAGGCCATGCGCGGCGGCAAGCTGGACTTCGCTTTCTTCCCTCCCGACGGCTACGTGCTGGCAAACCGCGAGGCTGGCGCCCAGGTGATGCTCAAGTCGGTACGCTTCGGGAACCCTTTCTACTGGTCCGCGATTATCGTGCGCAAAGACTCCGGAATTAAGAGGATCGAAGACCTCGAGGGCAAGACCATCGCCTGGGTGGACCCGGTCTCCGCCGCCGGCTACGTTTTCCCCCGCGCCGCACTTATTAGCCGGGGCATTTTCCCGGACAAGTTTTTCTCCAAGCAGGTGAACGCCGGCAAGCACGACGCCGTGGTGCTCTCGGTGCTCAATAAGTCAGTGGATGCGGGCGCTACCTTTGCCAACGACGACAGAAACAAATCCGGCGCCTGGACCCAGTTCTTGAAGCCCGCGGAAGCCGCCCAACTGACCGCTATCTTCTACTCCAAGCCCATCCCTGGCGACACCTTCACGGTCTCTAAAGAGTTCCTGACCAAGTACCCGAACCTTTCCAGGGGCATTGCCGCCGCCATCCAGCGCATTAGGGCGCCGCAGAACAAACTCCTGCTGAACCTCTACCGCATTGACTGGATGATGCCCGCTGTGGACTCCGACTACGACGTGGTGCGCGAGGCTCGCAAGATTTCGGGCCAGGATAAGTAGATAAACGCCCAGCGCTAAGAGAGCCCCCCGGGGCTTCCCGGGGGGCTCAGTTTTTGAAGCCGAGAGGAGGCGCAAGGCCTCATGCTCGAGAGAATTCTCATTGCTAAGTATGTCCACGTTAAATTTGCGCTCTATTTGGAGCGCGAATCTAACCGATCAGAGGCAGCAAGGAGCGCACTGTGGCTTTTCCCAATGAGGACAATCCTAACGTGGATGTACTTAGCACAGGGCGGCCTCTCGTTTATCGGCCCGCCCGGCGGCGCAAGCCAGCGCCCCGTGAATATATCTGATCTCCAGATAGGGGTAGCCGGCTAGAACGGCCTCTTCGCTTACGCCAAAGGACAACAGACCCACGATCTTACCCAGCGCTAGGTGTGCACGCCTCGGATGCAGGGTTTTCCTGAGGGTCCTGGGGGCAGTCTGGGGAAAGCCCTGGTAAGCCTGTTTTACAAAGGGTTTGGTGAAAAGCAGGTGTCTATAAGTATCTCCAGGGTGGGCTTGACCGAAAAGTCAAACTCACTAGGGCCAGAGGGAGCAAGGAACACAGCGCGGCTTTTCAGGCTTTTCGACAAACTTAGACTGGAGATACTTAGTTGTTCGAACTGTTTGAGGCACCCCTATAACCCTGGCGCCCTGGTTCTGTGAGAGGCGCCAGCCTCAAGGTATTCTGTAACCAAATGATTGAGGTCAAAAATCTCAGCAAGGTCTTCCCCGATGGCACCCAGGCTCTCAGCGACATCAGCGTGTCGGTGCCCAAGGGTGACTTCGTAGCGGTGATCGGTCTTTCCGGCGCGGGCAAGAGTACCTTTCTACGCTGTATCAACCGCTTGGTAGAACCTTCCGGCGGCGAGGTCAAGGTGGGCGGGCAAGAGGTGACCCGGCTCTCGCTCTCTGAGCTTCAGCGCTTCCGGCGTAAGGTGGGGTTCATCTTTCAGCAGTTCAACTTGGTCACGCGTATTCCGGTTTTGGAGAATGTGTTGTGCGGCCGGCTGGGTTACCTCCCAACTTGGCGCGGATTACTCGGCTTGTTCACCGAGCGCGACTATCAGGTTGCCCGCGAGCAGATTCGCCGTGTTGGCCTCAACGAAAAGGAGCGCACTCGGGCGGACCAGCTTTCTGGCGGGCAGCAGCAGCGGGTGGCCATTGCGCGTGCGCTGGCGCAGGAGCCCGACATCATCTTGGCGGACGAACCGATGGCGAGCCTGGACCCGCGGCTCTCGGACGTGATTTTGGGAATCCTGAAAGAGTACAACGAAGAGAAGAATGTCACGGTGCTCGTCAACATTCACGTGCTGGAACTGGCAAGGCGGTTCGCGCGCCGCATCCTGGCGTTCAACAAGGGACGCCTGGTGTTTGATGGCCCGGTGGAGCAGCTCGATGCCGAACGCGAGAAACTGATCTATGCGGGCAGCCTCGAGGCCCTCTAGGAGACCTCCATGATTACCGCACTGGTGTACGTGTTCATTGGGTTTGCTGCGGCGGCGCTTTCCGGCCTGGCTAAGGGCTCCATGCGCAGGCTGATCGTTGCCGGGGCCTTGGGAATTTTGATTGCCTGGGCAGCCTTTCCTTTCAGCCGGGCGGTGGGCTTCCTTTCCCGCGAACAGATTGACCCCACACAGTTTGGTCTGACTACAGCGTTTCCGCTCTTCTGGCTTGTTCCGCTGATCTCAGTTGCGGCTCTGGGCCTTGCGCACCGGGGCGGGGCGCTTTCGGGCCTGGGAGGCTTGGCGGCCGGTCTAGTTACACTGCTGGTTTCGCTGGCCTGGGTAGCAAAGGGTGCCCAGGTGGCGCGCGTTGAACCACAGATAGGCTGGATGGAGGCGCTGGCGGGAACGCTGTTGGCAGCACTGTTTGTAATTATCGGAAACAACCTGCCGCGCTACCGGGTCCCGCTGATCGGAGCGGGCATTCTTCTTGGGCTATTTAGTTTTGGCTGGCTCAAGTCGGAGAAGGGACACACCTACTTTCCCAGTGTTCAGGGGTACTACAAGTTCCTGGCCCCCGCAGGCCAGGGGGTCGAGCAGGAACTGGTGGACCAGTATAACGCGGGCCTCGAGGCCTTGAACGCCCAACGCAAGGAAATCGATCTCCCTCCGCTCAAACCCATTGCCTCCATCACCGGTATCCAAAGCGGGCGCATTCCCAGGGAAGTGGCCGAGCAACAGACCCACGATCTTACCCAGCGCTAGGTGTGCACGCCTCGGATGCAGGGTTTTCCTGAGGGTCCTGGGGGCAGTCTGGGGAAAGCCCTGGTAAGCCTGTTTTACAAAGGGTTTGGTGAAAAGC
>JAMCQK010000057.1 GCA_023382135.1 Deinococcus sp. | reverse complement strand
GGCGGGGCGGCATCCAGCACTGCTGAGGGTTATCGGCGCAATTTGCCAACTGCGAGATGACCGGCTTGCAGTCGAGCGTTTTGGCCTCAGGTTTCCTAATCCAGTTGGTTTAGCCGCGGGGTTCGATAAGAATGCTCTGGCCGTCCCTGCTTGGCCCGCGCTTGGCTTTGGTTTTGTCGAGATCGGGAGCGTTACCGCGGTTGGCCAGCAAGGAAACCCAAGACCCAGACTTTTCCGCTTACCAGAAGATTATGCGTTGATCAACCGCATGGGTTTTAACAACGACGGTGCGGATGCTGTTGCCGCCAGGCTTGAATTGCTGCAGAGGCGCTTCGGCGCCTTGCCGGTGCCGGTGGGAATCAACTTGGGAAAGTCCCAAGCCGTGCCGCTTGATATGGCGGCCCTAGACTATCTGGCCAGTTGTTCAAAACTCTGGCCTTACGCCGGTTACTTTGCAATCAATGTGAGTTCGCCCAACACGCCGGGGCTGCGGGAGCTTCAGGACAAAGACAAGCTGCAGCAGCTTTTAGCGGGCCTGACGGGCTATGCCAAGGAGCGGGGGCAGGGCGAAGGTAAAGCCAAACCTATTTTGCTCAAGATAGCTCCCGACCTTACTTGGCCCCAGCTTGACGAGATTCTGGCGTTATGCGAGCAGTACCGGGTATCTGGCATCATCGCTACCAACACAACAGTTTCGCGCCAGGGACTAAGAACACAGTGTGACCAAGCGGGAGGTCTTTCGGGCAGGCCGCTTGCCAGGAGGTCGGTTGAGATTCTGAAGTATTTGAGCAAGGCTTCGGGTGGGAAACTGCCTATCATCTCGGTTGGCGGCGTGTTTACCGTTCAAGATGTTATTGAACGGTTTGCGGCAGGCGCATCGCTTATTCAGGTTTATACCGGGTTTGTGTACCAGGGGCCAACGTTTGTAAAGAAGTTGAATGTGGGGCTATTGCGCTATATGGAGCGGGTTGGGGTGAAGAGGGTTGGAGAGCTTGTTGGGTCTGGAGGTTCAATCCCCCAGTCCCCTTGACCACCCCCCTTGGATGAAGAGGCTTTGGCCCCCTGGCAGGCACCATCTCCCTTGCTTGCAGGGGGTGATTAATGGGTTACCTGGTTGTTAAAAGGCTGGTGCTGGCGAAAACTTGGCGGCCTTCGACCAGAGTAAGTACCGGCCAGCCCTTGAGTTTCCAACCGGTCCAGGGACTGAACCTGGCCTTAGAGGCGAAGCTGCTGGGGTCCACAGTGCGTTCGGTTTCAGGGTCGAAGAGTACCAGGCTTGCCTCGGCTCCGGGTTCCAGGTGTATCGGCTGAAGCCCGATGATTCTGCGTGCCCCATCGGTAAAGCGCTCGATAAGCGTGGAAAGCGGGAAGCCCTGCTTAAGTACCAGCTCGGTATAAAGGAGCGGAAAGGCGACCTCGATATTCGCGATGCCGAAGGGGGCGCGGGTCATGTCCTGCGCTTGCTCGGCGCTGGTGTGGGGGGCGTGGTCGGTGCCGATGCAGTCGATGGTTCCGTCATGCAGGCCTTCCAGCAAAGCTTCGATATCCGCTTTGGTGCGAAGCGGGGGGGCGACTTTGTAGATGGGGTCGAGCGAAACCAGCGTTTCATCTGTCAGTGTGAGGTGGTGAGGCGTGACCTCGGTGGTAACTGGTAAGCGCAGGGCTTTGGCCTCTCGGACGAGCTCGAGGCCACGCTTGGTGGAGAGATGCTGGATGTGGAGACGCAGAGTGGGCGAGCGCTCTGCTGTGTAGCGGACCACCTCGAGGTCTCTGGCAATCCGGGCGGCTTCGGCGGCAGCGGGGTTACCGGGAAGCCCCAAGCGGAAGGAAACCTCGCCTTCGTTCATCACCCCGCCGCGGCGCAGACCGGCGTCCTCGGCGTGAATGGCCACCACCAGGCCCCACGAGGCCGCGTAAGAGAGCGCCAGCGCCAGCACGCCGGCGTCCTCGTTGGTTTTGCCGTCGTCGGTCAGCATGGCCGCCCCGGCTTCTTTCAGCAGCTTGGCCTCGGTGAGTAGCGCGCCCTCTTGGCCTTGCGTGAGCGCCGCCGCCGGGTGCAGGCGGGCCAGACCGAGGGTTAGAGCTTTCTTTTTGAGCGCCGATACGGTTTCGGCGTTGTCGACAGGCGGCGCGGTGTTCGGCATGGAAACCAGGTCGGTGTAGCCGCCTTGAGTTGCCGCGCGCAGTCCGGCCTCGAGGCCTTCCTTTACCTCTTGTCCCGGTTCGCGCAGGTGGGCGTGGGGGTCAAAGAAACCGGGCGCAAGGCAGCAGCCGCCTGCCTCGAGGGCGTGCTTGGCGTCGCCGCCCTCGAGGGAGAGAATTTTTCCTTCGCCCATCAGAACGTCGGCTTTTCCGTGCTCGCCTCGGCCGTCAACAAGAATTACATTCTTAATTAGCAGATCACCTTGCATCGAAAGCCTCCACGAAAATACCTTTTGCACCGGTGTTCAATTTATGGCGGGGCGCAGTGGCGGACCCTTCGCTGGCGCTCAGGAAGACAAAGCAAAAACCCTGGATGACAGGAGCCCGGCGGCTCATGCCTTTCTCCCTACCAGCAGGTGGTACAAAACCGCCATGCGAATTGCCTGGCCGTTGGCCACTTGGCGCTCCACCAGGCTTCTGGGCGAGTCGGCCAGGGTGCCTTGGAGCTCGACATCCCGGTTCATGGGGCCGGGGTGGAGCAGAGGCGCGTTTGGCTTGGCCCAGTTCAAGCGTTCCTCGGTGATCTGGTAATTAAGAATGTAATTCTTGTTGACGGCCGAGGCGAGCACGGAAAAGCCTCCACGAAAATACCTTTTGCACCGGTGTTCAATTTATGGCGGGGCGCAGTGGCGGACCCTTCGCTGGCGCTCAGGAAGACAAAGCAAAAACCCTGGATGACAGGAGCCCGGCGGCTCATGC